>NZ_JBFTPS010000007.1:0-180977 GCF_056398605.1 Variovorax sp. 01T432 | reverse complement strand
CCCGGGGCATGAAACCGGGGCCACAGTCAAATTCGGCGTTCGATGGCATGAGTTTCTTAGTAGTTCGCCATCAGGCAGGCCTGACCCCGGGGCATGAAACCGGGGTCACAGTCAAATTCGGCGTTCGATGGCATGAGTTTCTTAGTAGGGGTTCTTGATGCCAAGCCCCGACAGGATCTCGGTCTCGCGCGCCTCCATCGCTTCGGCGTCTTCTTCTCCGGTCTCGTGGTCCCAGCCTTGCGCGTGCAGCGTACCGTGCACCAGCAGGTGCGCATAGTGGGCGGCCAGCGTCTTGCGCTGTTCCTTCGCTTCGCGCGCGACCACCGGGGCGCACAGCACCAGGTCCGCCATCACGACCGGTGCCTGCGCATAGTCGAAGGTCAGCACATTGGTCGCGTAGTCCTTGCCGCGAAACTCGCGGTTGAGCCGCTGGCCTTCATCGGCATCGACGATGCGAACGGTAATCTCGCCGTCGGCGTCGAGTGCGTGGCGTATCCAGCGCGCGACGCTGTGCCGGGGGAGTGCGGCCCGGTGGCGCTCAGCCCCCTTGAACCGGCCGAACTGCAGCGACAGCGACAAGGCAGCCAGCGTCATTTCGCGGTGGAGGCACGCTTGCGGGCGCCATCGTAAGCGTCGACGATGCGCGCCACCAGCGGATGCCGAACCACGTCGGCGCTGGTGAAGTGGGTGATCGCGATGCCGTTGACGCGCTTGAGCACGCGCTCGGCATCGATCAGCCCGCTCAGCTGCGTCTTGGGCAGGTCGATCTGGCTGATGTCGCCTGTGACCACCGCCTTGGCGCCGAAGCCGATGCGCGTCAGGAACATCTTCATTTGCTCCGGCGTGGTGTTCTGCGCCTCGTCGAGGATCACGAAGGCGTTGTTGAGCGTGCGCCCGCGCATGAACGCGAGCGGCGCGATTTCCAGCGCGTTGCGCTCGAAGGCCTTCTGCACGCGGTCGAAGCCCATCAGGTCGTAGAGCGCGTCGTACAGCGGGCGCAGGTAGGGGTCGACCTTCTGCGTCAGGTCGCCGGGGAGAAAGCCGAGGCGCTCGCCGGCTTCCACTGCCGGGCGGGTGAGGACGATACGCTGCACGGCGCTGCGCTCCAGCGCATCGACCGCGCAGGCAACCGCGAGGTAGGTCTTGCCCGTGCCGGCGGGGCCGATGCCGATCGTGATGTCGTGGTTCGCGATGTTCTGCAGGTAGACGCTCTGGTTGGGCGTGCGCGCGCGCAGGTCGGCGCGCCGCGTGGCGAGCATCAGCGCGCCGTCCTCGGCCTCGATCATCGAACCGTCGCCCGCGAGCGTGAGTTGCACCACGGCCGGATCGATGGGCCGCTGCGCGATCTCGTAGAGCGCCTGCAGCACCTCCAGCGCGCGCTGCCCGTTGACCTTGGGTCCGTCGATCTTGAACTGCTCATGCCGGTGCGCGATCTTGACGCCGAGCGCCTCCTCGATTCGCCGCAGGTGAGCGTCGAGCGCGCCGCACAGGTGGCCCAGGCGCGTATTGTTGGGCGGGGCGAAGGTGTGTCGCAGAATCACGCGGATTTCATTTCAGAAGCAAGAAGGGCACCCATGATAGGCAAACTCACCGGCATCCTGGCCGAACGCAATCCGCCGCAGGTGCTGGTGGACTGCAACGGGATAGGTTACGAGGTCGATGTGCCGATGAGCACTTTCTACAACCTGCCGCCCACCGGGGAGCGGGTTTCGCTGCTCACGCACTTCGTGGTGCGCGAGGATGCGCAGGTGCTCTACGGCTTCGGCAGCGCCGAGGAGCGCGCGGCTTTTCGCCAGCTCATCAAGATTTCCGGCGTCGGCCCGCGCATGGCGCTGGGCGTGCTGTCGGGGCTCAGCGTCGCCGAACTCGCCCAGGCCATCACGCTGCAGGACGCGGGGCGGCTCGTGAAGATCCCCGGCATCGGCAAGAAGACCGCCGAGCGCTTGCTGCTCGAACTCAAGGGCAAGCTGGGTGCGGACATCGGCGCGCCCGCGCATGCGGCGACGGACGCGCAGGCCGACATCCTGCAGGCCCTGGTCGCCTTGGGTTACAGCGACAAGGAGGCGGCCGTCGCGCTCAAGGCGTTGCCGAAGGATGTGGCCGTGGGCGAGGGTATCAAGCTCGCGCTGAAGGCCCTCGCGAAATAGCGCCCCACGCTCCCGGATTCAGTCCTGGAGAACGAGCGCCATCACGAACACGACCGTCTGCAGGGTCACCGCGAGGCTGTGGCGTTGCATCAGCTGCCGGGTTGCAAGCACGCGGTCGGAGAGCGAGCGCGACGCCTCGGCGGTGCGCCGCAGGCCCAGCTTTTCCAGTGCGTTATCCAGCGCGGGCAGCGCCGCGATGCCGCCCTGGGCAAGCCCCTTGAACAGGGATGCGTCGAGGTGCAGGCGCAGCGCCAGATAGCGTTCGGGCAATCCGACCAGCCCGACCGTCGCATAGGCGATCCAGGCCGCTGCGGGCAGCGACCGTCCGGTCAGGGCCAGCACGAGTCCCGCGATGACCGCCAGCGCCAGGCCCCAGAGAGCGATGGCACCGCTGGCGCGCAGCAGTCCGGCGGCGGCGAAACAGAGCGCGCGGTCGTTGTCGTTCATGGAAAGCTCTTGGTGATCTGGGGAGTGGCGGGCCTGGCGAGCGGGCTCTCCTCGCTGCGCATTCTGCACGAGCGCCCCGTCGCGGAACCGCGCTGGCGGGCCGTTGAACGGGCGTTCGGCCGACTAAACTGTTCCTTCAGCCAACAGACCCATGACCATCCAGACCGACGACTTCGCCCCGGCCCCGCAACGCGTGGTCTCCGCCGCTCCGGCTTCGCCCAACGAAGAGGCCATCGAGCGCGCGCTGCGGCCGAAGCTGCTCGACGAATATGTCGGCCAGCTCAAGGTGCGCGAGCAGCTCGAGATCTTCATCGGCGCCGCGCGCCATCGCGGCGAGGCGCTGGACCATGTGCTGCTCTTCGGTCCGCCCGGCTTGGGCAAGACCACGCTTTCGCACATCATCGCGGCCGAACTCGGGGTGAACCTGCGACAGACATCCGGCCCGGTGCTCGAAAAGCCCAAGGATCTCGCGGCGCTGCTGACCAATCTCGAGCGCAACGACGTGCTCTTCATCGACGAGATCCACCGTCTCTCGCCCGTGGTCGAGGAAATCCTCTACCCCGCGCTGGAGGACTACCAGATCGACATCATGATCGGCGAGGGCCCGGCCGCGCGCAGCATCAAGCTCGACCTGCAGCCCTTCACGCTGGTCGGCGCCACCACGCGCGCCGGCATGCTGACCAATCCGCTGCGCGACCGATTCGGGATCGTCGCGCGGCTGGAGTTCTACTCGGCCGAGGAGCTGGCGCGCATCGTCCGCCGCAGCGCCGGGCTGCTGAACGTGCCGACGGACGAAGCCGGCGGCCTGGAGATCGCGCGCCGCTCGCGCGGCACGCCCCGCATCGCCAACCGCCTGCTGCGCCGTGTGCGCGACTATGCCCAGGTGAGGAGCGATGGCCGCATCACCGTCGATGTCGCGCACAAGGCGCTCGCCATGCTGGACGTCGATCCGCAGGGCTTCGACCTCATGGACCGCAAGCTGCTCGAAGCCGTCATCCATCGCTTCGACGGCGGGCCGGTGGGGCTGGACAACATCGCCGCCAGCATCGGCGAGGAGTCGGGCACCATCGAGGATGTGATCGAACCCTACCTGATCCAGCAGGGCTACCTGCAGCGCACGCCACGGGGACGCATTGCCACGTTGGCTGCGTACCGGCACCTGGGCGTCGCACCGCCGCAGCGCGACGGCGACATGTTCGGCCATTGAAGGAACCCATGCATACGCACGATCTCAGCGGCTGGCAGCACGAGCACCGCTTCCAGGGCAACACAGATGCCGCCGAGCGCAGCACCCGGCTGGTGATGTGGATCACCGCGGCCGCGATGGTGGTTGAAATCGGCGCCGGCTGGTGGTTCAACTCGATGGCCCTGCTGGCTGACGGCTGGCACATGAGCTCGCACGCCGTGGCGATCGGCCTGACCGCCTTCGCATACGGCGCGGCCCGGCGCTATGCGGGGGACGCGCGCTTCGCCTTCGGCACCTGGAAGATCGAGGTGCTTGGCGGTTTCTCGAGCGCGTTGATTCTCCTCGGCATCGCCGCGCTGATGGTGGTGGGCTCGATGGAGCGACTGTGGGCGCCATCGCCCATTCACTACAAGGAAGCGATGGTCGTTGCGGCACTCGGGCTGCTGGTCAATCTGATCTGCGCGTTCCTGCTCGGCGGCGCGCACCGCCACGATCACGGCGACAGCCACGATTCCCATGGTCATGATCAGTACGGGCACGGGCACGGGCACGGGCATGACCTGAACCTCCGCTCAGCCTATGTGCATGTGCTGGCGGATGCCGCGACCTCAGTGCTCGCCATCGCTGCGCTGGCCGGGGGATGGCTGCTCGGGTGGGCCTGGCTCGATCCGATGGTGGGCATCGTCGGCGCCCTGCTGGTGGCGAGCTGGGCGCGTGGGCTTCTGGCGCAGACCGGCAAAGTGCTGCTCGACCGCGAGATGGACCATCCGGTGGTCGATGAGATCCGCCAGGGCGTGGAAGGCGGGCTGGCGGCTTCCGAAACCCGCGTCGCCGACCTGCACGTGTGGCGTGTCGGCCAGAACGCCTATGCCTGCGCGCTGAGCGTGGTCACGCATTCGTCGACACTCACGCCGGACGAGGTACGCGCGACATTCTTGATGCACGAAGAGATCAGGCACTCGACCGTCGAGATTCATCGCTGTCACTGAAGCTTCACCCCCGCGCCATGGCGCAGTCATCCGTCATGGCGACGATGACAACCCATGCAACGCGACGACGCTTTCCTTCGTGCATGGCGCCATACGGCCGACTTGTCTTCCCAGGCGGAAGATGACGATGTCACGCGACCGCCAAAAAGGTATCGCACCCTCTGGATCTCGGACCTGCACCTGGGGACACCCGGCTGCCAGGCGAAGGCGCTGCTCGACTTCCTGAAGCACACCGAGTGCGAGACGCTGTTCCTCGTCGGCGACATCATCGACGGCTGGCAATTGCGTCGCCAGTGGTACTGGCCGCAGGCGCACAACGACGTCGTCCAGAAGCTGCTGCGCAAGGCGCGCAAGGGCACCCGGGTGATCTTCATTCCCGGCAACCATGACGAGTTCGCGCGCAAGTACCTGCATCACAACTTCGGCGGCATCGACGTGGCCGACGAATGGATCCATGAGGCCGCCGACGGCCGCAAGCTCTGGATCACGCATGGCGACTTGTTCGATGGCGTGATCCAGTGCGCGAAGTGGCTGGCCCATGTGGGCGATTCCTTGTATGAATTCACCCTCAAGCTGAACCGGCACCTCAACTCGCTTCGTGCACGCATGGGGCTGCCGTACTGGTCGCTGTCGAAGTACCTGAAGCTGAAGGTCAAGCGAGCGGTCAGCTATGTCGGCGACTTCGAGAGCGCCGTGGCGCGCGAGGCTCGCAAGCGAGGCGTGCAAGGCGTGGTCTGTGGCCATATCCACCACGCGGAGCTGCGCGATATCGACGGCATTCTCTACGCCAACGACGGCGATTGGGTCGAAAGCCTCACCGCGTTGGCGGAGCATCCGGACGGGTCGCTCGAGATCCTGCATTGGGCGCAACACATGCCGGTCGACGCCCGGGTCGGTCGTGCCGCTTCCCGGCGTGTGCCGGCGCATGCATGAGCCGCTCGCCCTTGCACGCCTGTCCACCTGTCTCGCGAACCGTCGATCTCGTCTACTTCAACGCTGGCGGCGGACATCGCGCATCCGCGCTCGCGCTCGAGGCGGCGATACACCGCCGCGGCCTGCCGTGGACGGTGCGGCTGGTCAATCTGCGAGAGGTGCTGGATCCAAAGGACAGCTTCCGGAAGCTCACGGGCATGGATCCGGAAGACGTCTACAACAAGCGCCTCGCCCGCGGCTGGACCTTGGGCCTCGCGCAGGAACTCAAGCTGCTGCAGGGAATGATTCGATGGAGCCACGCCACGCTGGTTCGTCAGATGCAGCAGCACTGGCTCGCAACCGAGCCGGACATGGTCGTGTCCCTGATCCCGAACTTCAACCGCGCGCTCTGCGAATCGCTGGCCTGCGCGCTGCCGGGCGTGCCCTATGTGACGGTGCTCACGGACCTCGCCGACCATCCGCCCCACTTCTGGATCGAGAAAGGGCAGGACCAGCACCTTGTCTGCGGATCGGCCAAGGCCGTGGAGCAAGCACGCGCGGCGGGCTACCCGGAGGAACGTATCCATGCCACGTCGGGAATGATCATCCGCTCGGCGTTCTATGACACGCCACCGATCGATCGTGCGAGTGAGCGGCGTCGGCTGGGCCTCGATCCCGATCGGCCGATCGGCCTGGTTCTATTCGGCGGCCAAGGCTCGAAGGCGATGCTCGGCATCGCCAAGCGCTTGCCCGACACCCCGCTGATCCTGGCCTGCGGCCACAACGACAAGCTGGCGCGCGCCCTGCGCGCCTTGCCGTCGCGGGCGCCGCGGCTGGTGCTCGGCTTCACGCCCGACGTTGCGCGCTACATGCAGCTGGCCGATTTCTTCATTGGCAAGCCCGGGCCTGGAAGCCTGAGCGAGGCGGTGCAGCTGCGGCTGCCGGTGATCGTCGTGCGCAACCGGTGGACGCTGCCGCAGGAGCGCTACAACGCCCAATGGGTCAGGGAACAAGGTGTAGGGCTTGTGTGCCCCAGCTTCGCGCGAGTGGCCGGGGCGGTGAACGAACTGATCCGGCATCTCGATCGGTTTCGGGAAGCGACGCGCAAGGTGCAAAACCGGGCGGTATTCGAGCTGCCCGCCATCCTGCAGGACATTCTTGCGCAGGCTGAGGCGTCGGTGACCGGCGCAGCATTCATGTCAAGGCTGGGGGAGCGGGTCCGTGCAGACCGCGCGCCCTCCGGCGGCTAGTAACCCCAGACGAACCGAAGCGCCTCGACAACTACCGCGCCGACCGCGACAGCACCGAGGAAGCGAGCCCAAGGCACCGGGCGGCGCACGGGCTCGTGCGTCAGATGTGCGGGGTTGAGCGGCGCGAATGCGCTGCGGGGGTCTCCGTCTTGAGCTCCATGGTATGCAGCGCGATTGGCGTGAAATTTCATGTAAACCATTTTAGCTACCTCAATGCGCTCCTGAAGCTCGAAAAGTACCACTTGTGACTACATTTGAAGATAACAAGAGAACTTTAAGTTTACATCTCGGTTACGATCACACCGTCGATGCAGCCAAGGGGCCGCTCCGGCGAAGTAGAGGAGATGACCGTGAAGAAATCTTGGGTTGTGGCAGTGAGCCTGGTGGCAGTGACGACAGGATTGGTAGGTTGCGAGGGTGGGGGATCCGCCCAGTCGCAACTGCGTGGCAGCGAGGCCTCGACCTCGTCGTCCGGCGCATCCGCTGCGGTCGTCGTCACTTGGCGACCGACTGACAAGACGGCCGAGTTCCTCAGCGCATGGCGTCCCAAGGATTAGCCAGACCGCAATTGCGGCGCGCAGAAGAAGAAAGGCCCGCTGTCCATTGGACAGCGGGCTTTTTCTTGATGGGGTTCCGTTGATGGGCGCTCCAAGCGCAAGGCCCCACGGGCGAATTTGACGCTCGCCACGGCCTTGTGTGGGCTGGGGGCAGGGCGCGTCTGTGCTGGAAAGAAAAAAAGCCCGCTATGGTTCTGATAGCGGGCTTTCCAGTGCCTGTGCGGGCATTGACTGGTGGCTCTTCACGGATTCGAACCGCGGACCTGTGGATTATGATTCCATCGCTCTAACCGACTGAGCTAAAGAGCCGAGCCCGAGATTATAGCCAGCTCCAGACGCCCCTCAACCTGCGTGGGGCAGTTTCCTCAACTCTTCCGACACCAGCCGCAGGATCAGCCGGTCCAGGGTCTGCACAGAGTAGCTGCTGACATCGTGCACCGTCTCGCGCCCGGGTCCGCTCGCCGGACGCGTCGCCTCCTTGTAGGTCAGGAACACGAAGCGCCCGCCGGTGTATTGCGCAATCTGCCGCTGTATGTACTCGCCCTGCTTGTCCAGCCCGCTCGCCCCCACGCTGAACACCTTGATGCCTTTGCCGAGTGCAGCCATCATGTCCTCGTCGTACTGGGGGCCGCCGTAGTCGAGATGCGGCGGCGCGTCGGCCAGCAGCACGACCATGCGGGTCGCGCCGGTGCCTCGCCAGCTCATCTTGTGCACGGTTTCATGGAGCGCCTCGTTCATCGCTTCCGGGTAGTCGCCGCCGCCGTCGGCCTGCAGCGCGTCCAGTACCGCCTGGAAAGAGGCGAGATCGTTGGTGAGGTCGTGCCGCCGCACGAGGAAGGCGTCACCGCGGTCCCGATATGCGACGAGACCGAAGCAGGTGTCCGGCCGGCTCGGCATCTGCGCCACTTCGTTGGCGATCGCGTGCAGGGTCGCCTTGAGCTTTCCGATCTCGTCGCCCATCGAGCCTGTCGCATCCACCAGAAAGACCAGGTCAAGCCGTGCGCGCTGTGACCCTTCGTCGCTGTTCAGCACCAGCTCGAGCGCGCTCTTCTGTCCGCGTCGCAGAATGCCCGTGCCCTGTTGACCGTTCTTGCGCACGGCCACTTCATACACCTGGCTGTCGGACCGGTCGAAGGCATTCGGGTGCAGCCATGCACGTCCGCCCGCGTCGGTGCGTGCCCACATGGCCGCGCCATTCGCGGCCTGCACGGCGACCTCCGCATCGGGAACGACCATGCCTCTGGCGTTGCGCACCTCCAGCAGGTAGCGTTCGCTGACGTCGCGCTCTCGATGGGGGACCTGCGTGCGCTGGCGAAACTGCAGGTACGCGAAGAAGTCCGCGTTGTCGTCGACCATCCCCGCCGTCACGGCGTCCTGCTGCGGCCGTGCGCGTTGCATCGGCGGCGCGCTTGGTGTGAGCGCGGGCGGTGCAAAGAGGGGCGCGGCGGCGGCATCGCCATGGCGGGACTCCTCGCGTCGCATGAGCTCGCCGCCTTGCCGCGCAGGCTCGCGGCCCGGTGTTTCGTAGGTTTGCACGGTGCGCGCGCAGTGGCTCGCCGAGGGCGCCTCGAAGTTCGGCGTCGTGCGTGCGACCTCGTTCGCCGGCCATCGTGGCGGCGCGAAGGCCGGCGGCTCGGGCTGTGGCGCGGGCGTGGGCCAGAGCGCGGATCCGTGTGCGAGTTCCGAGGCGCCGCAGGCGCTCAAGAGCAGCTGCCCGCATAGCAGCGCGACCAGCGAAACTTGCAGGAGAAGAGGGCGGGTTGTCATCGATGGCTCCGGGTTGTGGATGCAGGCTGATACGGCAGCCCGGCGCCAGGCGGGTTAGGCCCGAACGATCTTTTTTGAGGAGGTACTAACCCCGAACGGCGGCGGCGGCCGTAGAAGGTGAGGTAAAAATCTGCCGATGCTTGCGCCCACCGCAATTTCCAGTCTCCACGACGCCATGCCCGACGACCAGTTGATGCAGGCCTATGCCGAGGGGGATACCACAGCCTTCGACACGCTCTACGCGCGCCATGAGAGCGCGCTGTTCCGTTTCGTGCGGCGCCTGATGGGCCTGCGGCTCGCCGCGGAGGTCGACGAGGTGTTCCAGGACACCTGGATGCGCATCATCGCTGCGCGCGAGAGCTTTTCTCCGCAGGGCGCGACCTGGCGAACCTGGGCATTCACGATCGCCCACAACCTGGCCATGGACCGGTTGCGCATCAGCGGCCGCGAAGTCGCGTTCTATGCGCACGACGAAGACGGAGACGGCCTCGAGGCCGCGCAACTCTTCAGCCGCGGCTTGCTGCGCGAGGGTGGCTCGGTGTCCGACGCCGCCCATCCCTCGGCCGAGGAACTCGCGTTCTGGCGAGCCGCCGGCCGCCGCCTTCTGGCCTGCCTCGACGAACTGCCGGACGATCAGCGCTCCGCCTTCCTGCTGCACCATGAAGATGGCTTCACCGTGGAGACCATGGCCGACGCGCTCGATGTCGGCTTCGAGACTGTGCGCAGCCGCCTGCGCTATGGCCTGAAGAAGCTGCGCGCCTGCATGGAGCGCTATCTCTCGGTGCTGGAGCTTCGCCGATGAACCCGAGCGACGACCCGTCGGACGATCTGCATGACGCGGCCCTCTGGCGCGCACTGGCCCACGCCCCCGACCAGGCCGCCATACCGGACTGGCGGCTGCGCAAGGCGATTCTCAAGAAGGCGCATGAAGCCGCCGGGGTGCTCGAGCCGGGCTCGCCCGAGGTCAGGCGCCGGTCTTGGTGGTGGCGCGTCGGATTCTGGGGTGGCGGCAACGACGCGCGCATGCCGTGGAATGCCGCCTTCGCCACGGTGCTCGTGGCGAGCCTGGTGATCCTGCTCATGGAGCGTCAGCCGGTGCCCGGTGCCGGTTCGGACGGAGCCGAGAGCAAGGCGGTGTCGTCCCCGTCATCGGCGCGGCCCGGCACGCCGGAACAGTCCGGCGCGACGGCGTCGGGTCCATCCACCGTGTGGGTCCCGGAATTTCCGGTGCCCGCGCCGACCGCCGAGCCGTCGGCTTCACCAGGCACTGCGCCGCTTGCAGGGGCAAAGCCTCAGCCGACACCGCGGCGCAGCCCATCACCGCCGCCGCCAGTCTCCGCCGCACCTGTTGTGCCGCAGGCCGGCGTCACCGCGCGCCTGGTTCCATCGGATCCCTTGGGCGCGCGAGCGCGCAGGCTCGAAGAGGAATCAACGGCGCGATTGTCGGACCTCGCCCCGCGCCCGCCCGCCGCTGCGACAGCGCCGGGCGGCGGGGCAGACGCGGCGCGCGCCGAATCCCCCTCGGTGCGCACGGACGCGACCGAGCCGCCCAGCTTCGCGGCGCTATCGCAATGGACCCGCATCACCATTGCGCAGCGCGGCGGGCCCAGCCGCAGCCTGACACGCGACGAAGCGCGCGAACTGAATGGCTTGCTGGGGTCGGCCGCGCTCTCGGCAGTGGGGGCGCAGCCACTGGCCGCCGCGCCCGAGTGGCGCATCACGCTGGAGCGCAAGGCAGAGACGCTCGCGGTGTTCGAGATTGCGCGGGGCCAGGTGCGCTGGCGCGAAGGCAAGGAGCCGCCGGCCACCGGCGCTCCGTCGGCGCCGGCGCTGGCTGCCCTGCGCGAGGCATTGCGCACCGCAGTACAGCAAGCGCAGGCCGAGGCGCCGCCGGCGCGCAACCCCTAACGGGCTCTGCTCATTCGTTCTTGAAGTCGGCCGCGCGCTTGTTCAGGAAGGCATCCATGCCCTCCTTCTGGTCGGCGGTCGCAAAGAGCGCGTGGAACAGTCGACGCTCGAACATCACGCCGTCGGACAGGCCGCCTTCGAAAGCGCGATTGACCGACTCCTTGGCCGCCATGATCGCGATCTGCGAGAAGTCCGCGATCACGATGGCCGCGCCCAGCGCCTCGTCGGCGAGCTTCTCGTAGGGCACGACGCGGCTGACGAGGCCGGCGCGCTCGGCTTCGGCCGCGTCCATCATGCGGCCGGTCAGCACCATGTCCATCGCCTTGGATTTGCCCACCGCGCGCGGGAGGCGCTGCGTGCCGCCGGCGCCCGGAATGACGCCGATCTTGATTTCGGGCTGGCCGAACTTCGCGTTGTCGGCGGCGATGATGAAGTCGCACATCATCGCGAGTTCGCAGCCGCCGCCCAGCGCGAAGCCGCTCACGGCAGCGATCACCGGCTTGCGGATCTGGCGGATCGTTTCCCAGTTGCGCGTGATGAAGTCGCCCTTGTAGGCGTCGAGGAAGCTGTACTTGGCCATCGCCGCGATGTCGGCGCCCGCGGCGAAGGCGCGCTCGCTGCCGGTGACGATGATGCAGCCGATCGCCGGGTCGGCGTCGAAGGCCTTGAGCGCCTGGCCCAATTCGGTCATCAGCGCATCGTTGAGCGCGTTCAGCGCCTTCGGGCGATGGAGCGTGATGATGCCGACCTTGCCGGCCTCGGTGCGCACCTGGATGTTCTCGTAGCTCATGCGTGTCTCCTTGAAACGAACGAAGGGCAGCGGGTGCCGCCTATTTCCTATTTCGTGTCCAGCCAGCGTGTCAGCCGGGCCGGGTCCTGCGCAAACAGCCGCCAGGTCGTCACGCCGCTCGGCAGCGTGAGCGGCAGGCGCAGCAGGCGGCGGTCGCGGGCGACGAGTGCGGTGATCTTCTTCAGCGGGCCGAGATAGAGCGCCAGGTCGTCGAGCCGGGCGATTCGCCAGCCTTGGGCCGGCCGCCCCCTGGCCGCGGGTACTTCGATGCCGATCCACTCGTCATGCGCCGAGAAGCCCGCCTGCTCGGCAGCGCTGTGGCGCAGCACCACCTTGATCTGCACGCTGCCGCCGGTCTCGGCCACTCGAAGGCCCAGTTCCTGCGCGCGTTGCGCCGGGTCGTCGAGCGCCGCGACGCCATGGGCGCGCAGCAGATCGGACAACGGCAGCTCGTCTGTCGAATGCACCCAGCTCGCGATCTCCGTGGCGAACGAGCGTCCGCCCACGGCTTCGAGCGCGGCGGCGAAGTCGGACTCGTCGATGGGGCCGCCGCTGCTCTTCTTCCAGAGCCGCCGCATGACATCGTCGAGCGAGCCCTGGCCCTCCATGCGCAGCGTGAGGTCGAAGCACAGTGCCACGAGCGCGCCCTTGGTGTAGTAGCTCACCGTGCTGTTGGGCGTCTGTTCATCCTGACGGTAGTACTTGATCCAGGCGTCGAAACTGGCTTCGGCCACCGACTGCACGAGCCGGCCCGGTGTCTGCAGTACCTGATTGACGGTCTTGTTGACCAGGCGCAGGTAGCTCGCGTCGTCGATGCGGCCGGCGCGGCGCAGCAGCAGGTCGTCGTAGTAGCTGGTGAAGCCCTCGAACAGCCACAGCAGCCGCGTGTAGTTCTCCTGCGCGTAGTCGTAGCGCGCGAACTCGGCGGGTCGCAGGCGCTTCACGTTCCAGGTGTGGAAATACTCGTGGCTGATGAGCCCGAGCAGCGTGGTGTAGCCTTCGGGCTGCTTGCGCGCGGCATGCTGAGGCAGATCCCGGCGCGTGCAGATGAGCACCGTCGATTGGCGATGCTCCAGCCCGCCGTAGCCGTCGTCGACCGCGTTGAGCATGAAGACATAACGCTCGTGCGGCGGCTTGGGGCCGCCGCGCTTGCCCACCTTGTCGCCGTGCCAGAAGCGCATCTGTGTCTCGCAGATGGCCAGCGTGTCGGCGATCAGGCGCTCACCGTCGAAGGAGGGCGGGGCGCCCGCGACGACGAAGCGGTGCGGCACGCCGCAGGCCTCGAACTCGGCGCTCCAGAAGGCGCCCATCTCGACCGGGCTATCGGCCAGTTCGTCGTAGTCGGCGGCGAGGTAGTGGCCGAAGCCCTGGCGATCCGTCTTGGTCGGCTTCAGCGCGGTGGCGCACGACCAGCGCGCGCTCACCGTCGTGAACGGAGGCGCGACGATCTCGATCGCGTGCGGCGCCTCGGTCTGACCTTCGACCTGCAGGCACAGGCTGGTGCCGTTGAAGAAACCGCGATCCGCGTCCAGCCAGGCGGTGCGCACCGAGTTGTCGTAGGCGCAGACCTGGTAGCGCAGCACCAGGGGTTTGCCGGCCGCGCACTCGATCTGCCAGCTGCATTTGTCGATCTGCTGCGGCACGAGCTTGCGCCGCCCCTGCGCCACGCGCAGGTTCTGCAGGTTCTTCGAGAACTCCCGCACCAGGTAACTGCCGGGAATCCAGACCGGCAGCGTCACGCGCTGCAGCGCGGCGGGGTCCTCGATGGTCAGGGTGACGGCAAACAGATGCGCATGGAGGTCGGCGCACTCGATGCGGTAGTGGATCGCGGGCGCCGCCATCAGTTGAGCGCTGCGAGCTGCTTCTCGACCTGCGCGGCCGGGATGGCGCCCGGTGCGCGCGACCCGTCGCTGAAGATCAGCGTCGGCGTGCCGGTGATGTTGTACTTCTGGCCGAACTCGCGGTTGCGCGTCAGGGCGGCGGTATCGCATTCGGCGGCATCGGCCGGGACGCCGCGCACCATCCAGTCGGTCCAGGCCTTGGCCTTGTCCTTGGCGCACCAGATGTTGCGTGCCTTGACGACCGAATCCGGGCCCAGCACCGGGTAGAGGAAGAGGTGGATGGTCACGTTGTCGACCTTGGTCAGGTCGGCCTCGAACTGCTTGCAATAGCCGCAGTTCGGGTCCTCGAAGACCGCCAGCCTGCGCTTGCCGTTGCCGCGCACGATCTTGACCGCGTCCTTGATCGGCAACTTGTCGAAAGCGACCTGGCTGAGCTTCTCGATCTTCTCTTCGGTGAGGTTCTTGCGCGCGTTGACGTCGATCAGGCTTCCCTGCAGCAGGTAGTTGCCCTGCTCGTCCGTGTAGAAGATCTCGAAGCCGTTGATGCGCACTTCGTAGAGGCCGGGCATCGGCGCTTTCGTGATCTCGTCGATCTTCGCGAATTGTGGAATGCGCGCGGCCAGGTTCTTGCGGATCTCGGCCTCGCCGGCCGCGGCCGCGAGCGCGGAGCCGATGGCCAGCGCGGCGAAGAGCAGACGAATGGTGTTTTTCATGATGACGGTCCCTGAGTTGAGTGCAGGCCCATGGCCTGCCGTGCGATCCAGCTCTTGATGAGCCGTGTTCTGTCGAAGCCCCGCATGCCCCAGTTGCGCAGCGCCGGCAAGGGGTCGGCACTGTGGGCGAAGAGTTGCTGAAGCCCATCGGTGGCCAGGCTCATCGACAGGACGTCGGTGCGTCGGGCGCGTTCGTAGCGGCGCAGGAGGCGCGCGTCGCCGCAGCTGCGCCAATAGTCGCGGCTCCTGATCACTTCCGCCAGGGTGGCGGCGTCGGCCAGGCCCAGGTTCAGGCCCTGGCCGGCCAGCGGATGGACCGTGTGCGCCGCGTCGCCCGCCAGCGCCCAGGCCTGCCCTTCGGCGAACTGGCCGGTCCAGCGGTCGGCGATGGCCCGTTGCAGCGGCCAGGACGCGCGCTCGCTGACGAGCTTCAGCGCGCCCAGCGCGCCATGGGTGGCATCGCGCAGGCTCTCGCTGAAGGCGTCGGCCGTCTGCGCAAGCAAGGTCGGCGCGCGAAGCTGGTCGACCGACCACACGAGCGCGAGTTCATTGCCGCCCATCGGCAGCAGCGCCAGCACCTCGCCCTTGTCGTTGAACCACTGGCGCGCGGTGGCATCGTGCGGCTCCTCGGCCTCGACCCGCGCCGCGATCGCATGCTGGGGGTAGCGTGTGACCTGGTAGCTCACGCCGAGCATTTCGCGGGTGATGCTGGCGCGGCCCTCGCAGATGACCGTCAACGGCGCCGCGACGGGCTCGGTCACCACCTCGATGCGCGGCTGGAAGCGCACGGCATCCGCCAGTCGCTGTTCGAGCGCGGGCACGTCGACGATCCAGGCCAGCGCCTCGACCTTCTGCCGGGCCGCGCTGAATTGCACCCGTCCGCCTTCGTCGCCGTGGACCTGCATGTCGCGCACCGCCGTGGCGTGCGCTGCATCGGGCCAGGCGCGCAGGGATTCGAGCAGCGCCTTCGAGGCGGCATTGAGCGCATAGGCGCGCACGTCCTGGTGGGCCGGCGCGGCGGCCGGCGCCACCAATGCCACGCGCACTCTTTCGCGCGCAAGGAGCAGCGCCAGGGTGCGGCCGACAATGCCGGCGCCACGAATGCAAACCTCGGGGGGAAGGGCCATCGCAGGATTGTAGAAGGTGCCTTGGAGATACCCGGTCTACGAGACAATTGCCCGCTCCAGCAAAGGATCTGTCCGTGACCGCACCCGATTTTGACCTCCAAGCCACCATCGCACGCCTGTTCGTCTACCCGATCAAGTCCTGCGCCGGGGTCGAGCTGAACGAAGCCCTGCTCATCGAGACCGGCCTGGAGTTCGATCGCGCCTGGATGGTGGTCGACGCCCAGGGCGAGTTCGTCACCCAGCGCGAAGTACCGCGCATGGCGCTCATCCGTCCCCAGCTGAAGCATTCCGAGATGGTGCTGCGCGCGCCCGGCATGCTGGCGCTGCATATTGCCTTCGACCGCGTCGAGGGGCCCGTGCGCGTGCGCGTCTGGAAGGATGAGGTGGCGGCCTACGACATGGGCGACATCGCGGCGCAGTGGTTCAGCGACTTTCTGTCGGAGCCTGGTCAACCCCGGCGGCTGCGCCTGGTGCGCTTCGATCCCGATCACCAGCGGCTGTCGAGCCTGGATTGGACCGGCGGCATCGAAGCGCCGAATCAGTTCGCCGACGGCTTCCCGGTGCTGGTGGTCAGCGAAGGCTCGCTCGCCGAGCTCAATGCGAAGCTGGTGGCGGCCGGCCATGGCGCCGTCGGCATCGAGCGCTTCAGGCCCAACATCGTGCTCGCCGGCGTCGAGGCCCACGACGAAGATCGCGTCGACATGCTGCATATCGGCACCGCGGAGGGCGAGGCCCGGCTGCAGCCGGTCAAGCCCTGCTCGCGCTGCCCGATCCCCGACATCGACCCGGCCACGGCGCTGTGCAGCCACGAAGTCGGCGACATGCTGCGCACCTACCGCGCCGACGCCCGCGTCGACGGCGCCATCACTTTCGGCATGAATGCGATCGTGCTGCAGGGCGTCGAGCATGCGCTGCGCGTCGGCCAGCCGGTCGGCGCAAACCTGCGCTTCGAATGAGCGCAAGGCCGGGCGCCTAAAATCCCCGGTTCCCCCCAGAATTCTGAAAGCCCCCGCCATGAGTCTCCAGTGCGGCATCGTCGGCCTGCCCAACGTCGGCAAGTCCACCCTCTTCAATGCCTTGACCAAGGCCGGCATCGCGGCCGAGAACTATCCCTTCTGCACCATCGAGCCCAATGTCGGCGTGGTAGAGGTGCCCGATCCGCGGCTTGCGGCATTGAGCGAGATCGTCAAGCCCGAACGCGTCGTGCCGGCCATCGTCGAGTTCGTCGACATCGCGGGCCTGGTCGCCGGCGCCAGCCAGGGCGAAGGCCTGGGCAACCAGTTCCTCGCGCACATCCGCGAAACGGACGCCATCGTCAACGTGGTGCGCTGTTTCGAGGA
The DNA here is from genome assembly GCF_056398605.1 of Variovorax sp. 01T432. Taxonomy (NCBI): domain Bacteria; kingdom Pseudomonadati; phylum Pseudomonadota; class Betaproteobacteria; order Burkholderiales; family Comamonadaceae; genus Variovorax; species Variovorax sp. 01T432. The sequence goes on along the minus strand of NZ_JBFTPS010000007.1, from coordinate 164,003 downwards.
CGACAACGTGATCCACGTGGCCGGCAAGGTCGACCCCATTTCCGACATCGAGGTCATCCAGACCGAGCTGTGCCTGGCCGATCTCTCGACCGTGGAAAAGGCGCTGCACCGCCACACCAAGACGGCACGCTCCGGCGACAAGGAAGCCATCAAGCTGGTCGCGCTGCTCGAGAAGTGCCAGGCCTCGCTGAACGAGAACAAGCCGGTGCGCTCCATCGCATTCAGCAAGGAAGACAAGCCGCTGATCAAGCAGTTCTCGCTGATCACCGCCAAGCCGGCGATGTTCGTCGGCAATGTCGCTGAAGACGGTTTCGAGAACAACCCCTTCCTCGACCGCCTGCGCGAATACGCCGCCGCGCAGAACGCGCCCGTGGTGGCCATCTGCGCCAAGATCGAAGCCGAGCTGGCCGACATGGACGACGAGGACAAGAAGATGTTCCTGTCGGAGATCGGGCAGGAGGAGCCGGGGCTCAATCGCCTGATCCGCGCCGCCTACACCCTGCTGGGCCTGCAGACCTACTTCACGGCCGGCGTGAAGGAAGTGCGCGCCTGGACCATCCACGTCGGCGACACCGGCCCGCAGGCGGCCGGCGTGATCCATACCGATTTCGAGAAGGGCTATATCCGCGCCCAGACCATCGCCTTCAATGACTTCATCGCCTTCAAGGGCGAGCAGGGCGCCAAGGATGCGGGAAAGATGCGGGCGGAAGGCAAGGACTACGTCGTCAAGGATGGGGACGTGATGAACTTCCTGTTCAGCTCCTAGCGCGACTCAAGGCCGTTCCAGCCCCGCCAGCACCTTGTCGAGCGTCAGCGGGTAGTCCCGGATCCGCACCCCGGTGGCGTTGTAGACCGCATTCGCCACCGCGGCCCCCGCACCGCAGATGCCGAGTTCGCCGATGCCCTTGATCTTCAGCGGGTTCGCCTTGTCATCCACTTCGTGCAGGAAGCGCACCTCGATCGCCGGAATGTCCGCGTGCACCGGCACGTGGTATGGCGCCAGGTCGTGGTTCACGAAGAAGCCATGGCGCGGATCGACGACGGCTTCCTCGTGAAGCGCATTGCCCACGCCCCAGATCATCGCGCCCATGGCCTGGCTCGTGGCCGTCTTCTGGTTGAGGATGCGGCCCGCGGCGAAGACGCCCAGCATGCGGCGCAGGCGGATCTCTCCGGTGTCCATGTCGACCGCGACTTCCGCGAAGTGCGCGCCATAGGCCTGCTGCGAGAACTTCTTTGCCATGTCGCCGGCCTTGATCTCTCCATCGGCCTGCAGGCCCACCGCGCCCGCCAAGGCGCCGAGCGTCGCTGACTTGTTGCCGGCCGTGACCTTGCCGTCCGCGAAGCTCGCATCGATCGCCTTCACGCCCAGCCGGCGGGCCAGTTTCTCGCGCAGGTTCATGCAGGCGTCGAACAATCCCGAGCCCGCGCTCGCGGCGCCGAACGAGCCGCCCGAACCCGGCGTCTCCGGGAAGTCGCTGTCCCCCAGCTCCATGCGAACCTTCTCCACCGGTATGCCCATCATTTCGGCGACGATCTGCGAGAGCACCGTGTAGGTGCCGGTCCCGAGGTCTGTCATGGCCATGCGTACCGTCAACATGCCCTGCCGGTCCAGCAGGATGGTGCACTTCGAATCGCGCAAGATGTTCGACCGCGTCGAGGCGGACATGCCCATGCCGATCAGCCATCGGCCTTCGCGCCGCGAGGCTGGCGTCGCACTGCGGCGGCTCCAGCCGAAGCGCTCCGCGCCTTCGGTCATGCAGCGCACGAGCTGGCGGGTCGAATAGGGGAGCTTCTTCTCCGGATCCATCGCCGGCTCGTTGCGCATGCGCAGCTCGATCGGATCCAGCCCGAGCTTTTCGGCGAGCTCATCCATCGCGCCTTCCAGCGCCAGCATCCCGACGCCCTCGCCGGGTGCGCGCGCGGCGTCCGAAATCGGGAGGTCGAGCTTGACCGATCGATGCGCGGTCATGCGGTTGGGCGCGGCGTACAGCGATCGCGTCTGCGCGCTCGCGGACTCGTAGAAGTTGTCGAAGCGCGCGCTGTGCGACCAGGTCTCGTGGCCGATTGCGCCGAGCCTGCCGTCGGCCGAGGCGCCCAGGCGCACGCGCTGGATGGTGTCGCTGCGATGCGTCGTGAAATGGAACATCTGCTGCCGCGTCAAGGCCATCTTGACGGGGCGCCCCAACTGGCGCGAGGCCATGGCCGACAGCATCACGTCGCCGTAGACCGGCAGCTTGCCGCCGAAGCCGCCGCCGATATAGCGGCTCAGGATGCGCACGTTGTTCGGCGGAATCCGCAGGGTCGCGGCGACGGCACTGCGGGCGCTCACCAGCAACTGCGCGGAGCAGTGAATGATGACGCGGCCGTCCTTCCAGTAGGCGAGCGTGGCGTGCGGCTCCATCTGCGCGTGAACCAGATGCGGCGTCGTGTAGGTCGCGTCGATGCTGACCGGGGCCGCGGCGAATGCGGCCTCGAAGTCGCCGACGGCGGTGTCCGCCTCGCGGCCTCCGGTATCGACGGGCTTTTCGGCCTTGGTCCTGTCGAGTTCGTACTCGCCGGGTTGCGCTTCGTAGCGGATCCGGATCAGCCTGGCTGCCGCGCGCGCCTGCTCGAAGCTTTCGGCCACGACATAGGCCACCGCTTCGCCGTAGTAGCGCACCCGGTCGTCGCCCATCTGGGGTGCAGCGCGGCCGAAGCGGTCCGCGGCGTCGATCGGCCCCCATGCGCCTTGCATGGGGGCATTCCTGTGGGTCATCACCAGAAGCACGCTCGGTGCGTTCTCGGCCATGGATGCGTCGAGCTCGGCCACCGTGCCCTTCGCGATCGTGGCCTCGACGATGAAGCCATACGCGGGCCTGCCGCCCTCCTGGACTTCGTAGGCAGGGGCGCTGCGCCGGTGACTTTGAGGCGGCCGTCGACGCGGTCGATCGGCTGGCCGATCAGCCCCTGGCGGTTGTCGTCGATCGGATTGCGGGCGGAGGGTGTCGTCATTTCCATGATCGCGCCCTTCAGCCGGCTGCGGCTTCGCTCGCCGCGGCACGCAAGGTGCGGCGCAGCAACGGGATCTTGAAATCGTTGTGGCCGTAGCCGCGCGCGCCCGCGAGCACGCCGTCGGCCGCGCGGTTCCATGCGGCTTCATCGACCTTCGCACCGGTGAGCGTCGCCTCGACCGCTTCCACGCGCCAGGGCTTGTGCGCAACGCCGCCGAAGGCCATTCGCGCCGAGCGGATCCGGCCCTCCGATGCATCGACGACGGCCGCCACCGACACCAGCGCGAATGCATAGGAGGCGCGGTCGCGCACCTTGCGGTAGACATGGCGGCCGGGCACCGGCGCGGGCAGCGTCACCGCGGTGATCATCTCGCCCGGCGCGAGGCCCTCGATGGTCGTGAGCCGCTGCCCGTCGTGCATGACCGCCAGGGTGAGGCAGGCGTCGATGCGGCGCCCCTCCACGAGCACGGTGCAGGCGCCGCACTGCTCGTGGTCGCAGCCCTTCTTCGATCCCGTCATGAGGAGGTTCTCGCGCAGCGCATCGAGCAGCGTGGTGCGCGTGTCGACGGTCAGCCGCTGGACCTTGCCATTGATGTGGAGTTCCACGGCCATGCGCTGCGGCGGGAGTTCGGCCTCGTTGGGCGCGGGGGCGCTCGACTGCGCGGCCGCGGTGCCCACTGCCTGGACCGCGGCGAAAGCCGCGCCGGTCTGGAATACGGCACGGCGCGTGACGGGCCACTTCGAATCGTCCGCTTCGGGCGTGGAGGGCGCTTGCATGGAGACTCCTTGGGCCGCCCAATGCGGCCGCATGCATTCAATGCATTCCGAGAGCAGCACCCTAGGAACGCGGCGGCCGCGCATGTATTCACTGGCGCGCCGTCCTTCTGTAGGCGCAGGCCCACGCATGCCACATGGGTGTAGAAAGCAGGTCCAGCCTCCCGCCTTAGTGCCTTCATGATCACCGTCCACCATCTCGACAACTCGCGCTCCCAGCGCGTTCTCTGGCTGCTCGAAGAGCTCGAACTGCCCTATGAGATCGTCCATTACCAGCGCGATCCGAAGACGATGCTCGCGCCGCCCTCCCTGCGCGCCGTGCATCCGCTCGGAAAGTCGCCGGTGGTGACGACCGATGACGGACTCACGCTGGCGGAATCGGGCGCCATTGTCGAAACGGTAATCGAGCGCTACGGCAATGGCCGCCTCGCGCCGGCGGCGGGCACGCCCGAGGCCTTGCGCTATCGCTATTGGCTTCACTTCGCCGAAGGCTCGGCCATGCCGCCCCTGCTGCTGAAACTGGTGTTCGACAAGATCGAGAAATCGAAGATGCCTTTCTTTGCCAGGCCGATCGCCAGGGCCATCGCGAGCAAGGCGAAGGCGGGCTTCATCACGCCGAACATCACGAGCCACCTGGACTTCATGGAAGGCGAACTCGGCAAGACCAAATGGTTCGCCGGCAATGCGTTCTCGGGCGCCGACATCCAGATGAGTTTTCCGGTCGAGGCCGCGGCGGCGCGAGGCGGCCTCGATGCGAGCCGCCCGCGGTTGATGGCGTATCTCGAACGAATCCATGCGCGCCCCGCCTACCAGCGCGCCCTGGACCGCGGCGGCCCCTATGGCTTGTTGAGCTGAGTGGGCGCGCGCATCAGTTCGGCCAGAGATGCAGCAGTGCGGCCGTCATGGTGATGTAGCGCGCGAACTTGCCGATCGCCATGTAGGCCACGCACGGCCAGAATGGCAGCTTCAGCCAGCCGGCGACCGCGCACAGCGGATCGCCGACGATGGGCAGCCACGCGAGCAGACAGGCCTTCGGGCCCAGGCGCTCGAGCCAGCCGAGCACGCGCAGGTGGTGCTTGGAATGCGCGTACTTGTCGGCCACCTTGTGCGCGCCATAGCCCATCCACCAGTCGAGCACGCCACCCAGGGTGTTCCCGAATGTCGCCACGCCGATCGCGGACCAGAACATGTCGGGGTTGAGCTTGAGCAGGCCGAACAGGATCGGCTCGGATCCGACCGGCAGCAAGGTCGCCGAGACGAATGCGGCGACGAAGAGCGTGCTGAGCCCGTACTGCGGTAGCGCGAGAAGCGAAAAAAGAGAGTCGAGCCAAGCTTGCATGTGCGCTGGAGTATAGAAAGGAGCGCGCAGCGCAAGGGTCCGCGGCGCTCACCGGATAGCAAAAAAGGTTTCAGCAACCGGGCCGTGGCGCCGCTACAATCGTGCCTCATTTTTCAGCAGCCCTGGGCGCGCTACCTCCCTTCATGACCTTGCACATCGGCCACATCGCGCTGGAGAACCGGCTGTTCGTCGCGCCCATGGCGGGCGTCACGGACCGGCCTTTCCGCATGTTGTGCCGCGAGCTCGGGGCCGGCTACGCGGTGAGCGAGATGGTCACTTCACGCAAGGAACTGTGGGCCACGCTCAAGACCTCGCGCCGCGCGAATCATGAAGGCGAGCCCGGCCCTATTTCGGTGCAGATCGCCGGCACCGACGCGGCCATGATGGCCGAGGCCGCGCACTACAACATCGATCGCGGCGCGCAGATCATCGACATCAACATGGGGTGTCCGGCGAAGAAGGTCTGCAACAAATGGGCCGGCTCCGCGTTGATGCGCGACGAGCCGCTGGCGCTCGAAATCGTCGAGGCGGTGGTGCAGGCCGCGGCGCCGCACAAGGTGCCCGTCACGCTCAAGATGCGCACGGGCTGGAGCGAGGATCACCGCAATGCGGTAACGCTCGCGCGCCGTTTCGAAGAGGCCGGCGTGCAGATGCTGACCGTTCATGGCCGTACGCGCGAACAGGGCTACAAAGGCCATGCCGAATACGACACCATCGCCGCCGTCAAGGCGGCGGTGCGCGTGCCGGTGGTTGCCAATGGCGACATCGCATCGCCCGAGAAGGCGCGTGAAGTCCTGGCCCTGACAGGCGCGGACGCCGTGATGGTCGGCCGTGCCGCGCAGGGCCGGCCGTGGATCTTCCGCGAGATCGCGCATTTCCTTGCGACCGGCACGCACCTTGCACCGCCGCTGGTGGCGGAGGTGCGCCGTCTCATGCTTGAACACCTGCAGCAGCACTACGCGCTCTATGGCGACTACAGCGGCGTTCGCACCGCGCGCAAGCACATCGGCTGGTATGTGCGCGCGCTGCCGGGCGGCGAGGCGTTTCGCGGCGCGATGAATGCCATCGAGGACTGCGACTCGCAACTGCGCGCGGTCGGCGCCTTCTTCGACACGCTGGCGACCCGGATGGACCGCATCCCGGCCGGCGGCGAAGAAGCGCCGGAGCCGCAGGACGAGCAGTCGGCGGGTGCGCTTGCCTGAGAAGAACGGAACGAGAGAGAACCGCAGAGAAGAAGAGAAGAGTGCCATGAGCAAGAAACACATCGAAGACTGCGTACGCAGCAGCCTGGACAGTTATTTCCGCGACCTTCGCGGTACCGAACCCGACGGCATGTACGAGATGCTGGTGCGCGTCGTCGAAAAGCCCTTGCTCGACGTCGTGATGACTCGCGCCGAGGGCAACCAATCCAAGGCCGCGCAATGGCTCGGCCTGAACCGCAACACGCTGCGCAAGAAGCTGGTCGAACACAAACTGCTGAAGTAACCATTGATGAACGCACTGATCTCCGTTTCCGACAAGACCGGCATCCTCGAATTCGCACAGGCGCTTCACGCGCTCGGCGTCAGGCTGCTGTCGACCGGCGGCACCGCCAGACTGCTGGCCGACGCCGGCCTGCCCGTCACCGAAGTGGCCGAACTCACCGGCTTTCCGGAGATGCTCGACGGCCGCGTCAAGACACTGCATCCCAAGGTGCACGGCGGTCTTCTGGCGCGGCGCGATGTCCCGGCGCACATGGCGGCGCTGAAGGAACACGGCATCGACACCATCGACCTCCTGGTGGTCAATCTCTACCCCTTCGAGGCCACGGTCGCCAAGCCCGGCTGCACCCTCGAGGACGCGATCGAGAACATCGACATCGGCGGGCCGGCCATGGTGCGCAGCGCCGCGAAGAACTGGAAGGACGTCGGCGTGCTGACCGATGCGGCGCAGTACCCGCAGGCCCTCGCCGAACTGAAGGCGGATGGCAAGCTGAGCGACAAGACGAAGTTCGCCTTCTCCGTTGCCGCCTTCAATCGCATCAGCCAGTACGACGGCGCGATCAGCGACTATCTTTCGAGCATCCAGGAAGACCACACCCGCTCCCTCTTCCCTTCGCAGAGCAATGGCCGCTTCGTCAAGCTGCAGGATCTGCGCTACGGCGAGAACCCGCACCAGCAAGCCGCGTTCTACCGCGACCTGCATCCCGCGCCGGGCTCGCTGGTGACGGCCAGGCAATTGCATGGCAAGGAGCTCAGCTACAACAACATCGCCGACGCCGACGCGGCGTGGGAATGCGTCAAGAGCTTCGGCACGCCGGCCTGCGTGATCGTGAAGCATGCGAACCCCTGCGGCGTCGCCATCGGCCAGGACCCGCACGAGGCGTACAGCAAGGCCTTCAAGACCGATCCCACCTCGGCCTTCGGTGGCATCATCGCCTTCAACCGGCCGCTCGACGGCGCCGCCGCGGAAGCGGTGAGCAAGCAGTTCGTCGAAGTGCTGATGGCGCCCGGCTATGCGCCGGATGCGCTGGAAATCCTGAAGAAGAAGGTCAACGTGCGCATCCTCGAGATCGCATTGCCGCCCGGCGGCCCCACCGACTGGGACAACGGCCGCAATGCCATGGACATCAAGCGCGTCGGCTCGGGCCTGTTGATGCAGACGGCCGACAACCGCGAGCTGTCGATCGACGAGCTCAAGGTGGTGAGCAAGAAGCAGCCGACGCCGCAGCAACTGGAGGATCTGCTTTTCGCCTGGAAGGTTGCGAAGTTCGTCAAGAGCAACGCCATCGTGTTCTGCGCCGACGGCATGACGATGGGCGTCGGCGCCGGCCAGATGAGCCGGCTCGATTCGGCGCGCATCGCGAGCATCAAGGCGCAGCACGCTGGCCTGTCGCTGCAGGGCACGGCGGTGGCGAGCGACGCCTTCTTTCCGTTCCGCGACGGACTCGATGTCGTGGTCGATGCCGGCGCGGGCTGCGTCATCCAGCCGGGCGGCTCGATGCGCGATCAGGAGGTGATCGATGCGGCCGACGAACGCGGCGTCGTGATGGTGCTCTCAGGTGTTCGCCACTTCAGGCATTGAATTATTCGCCGCTCGTGAAGCGGTATTTCAGCTGGAAGCTAATGGCCCCGTAGAGGCGGTTCCCGATGGTCGGAATGACGGCCACGTTGAGGCCCCAGTTCTTGCCTTCGATGGCGGCCGTGGGGATCAGCGCCGGGAACCAGCCGCCGTTGAAGGCCTTCGGGTAGCCGTCGAAGGCGCCTACCACCGCACCGAGCTTCACGCCGTGGAGCTCGACGGGCATGACGTACATGCCGAAGTAGTTGGAACGTTCCCTGTCGCTGTTGCGGAACATGCCGGCGGTGAGCGAATAGGTGCTGCTCAGCGGGTATTCGACGCCGATCCCGGGGTTGGCATCTTCCAGGCCCTTGTTGCGGTCGTAGTGGTAGGAGTAGAAGCCGGCGTTGATCCAGGTCTTGCCGATGTCGAACTCCGCGAAGGCCAGGCCCGGCAGCAGGCCCAGCCAAGGCAGAAGCTTTCGGAACCTCACGAACTCAGAGCGTAGCGAAGATCTGGCGCGCGGCTTCGATGGTCGCGGCGATGTCCTCGTCGCTGTGCGCGGCGCTCACGAAGCCGGCTTCGTACAGCGCCGGCGCGATGTAGACGCCACGGTCCAGCAGGCCGTGGAACAGCAGATTGAACCTGGTGTTGTCGGTGGTCATGACTGTGGAGTAGTTCTGCGGCAGTTTGTCGAGCAGGAAGAAGCCGAACATGCCGCCCTCGCTGTCGGCGCTGAAGGGCACGCCTTCGGCGGCGGCGGCGGACTTGAGGCCCTCCACGAGCATGCGCGTCTTTTGTGACAGTGCATCGAAGAAGCCGGGCCTGGACACTTCCTTGAGCGTCGCGAGGCCGCAGGCCGTCGCCACCGGATTGCCCGACAGGGTGCCGGCCTGGTAGACCGGACCCATCGGCGCGAGCTGTTCCATGATCGCGCGCGGTCCGCCGAAGGCGGCCAGCGGCATGCCGCCGCCGATCACCTTGCCCATCACGGTGAGGTCGGGCGTGATGCCCAGCACGCCCTGTGCCCCTTGCAGGCCGACGCGGAAACCCGTCATGACCTCGTCGAACACCAGCAGCGCGCCATGCTGTGTGCACAGTTCGCGGCAGCGCCGGGCGAAGGCGGCGCTCGCGCGCACGAAGTTCATGTTGCCGGCGATGGCCTCGATCATCAGGCACGCGATCTCGTGGCCATGCAGCGCGAAGGCTTCTTCGAGCTGCGCGACGTTGTTGTATTCGAGGACGAGCGTGTGCTGGACGACCTCCGGCGGAACGCCGGCCGAGGTCGGATGGCCGAACGTGGCGAGGCCCGAGCCCGCCTTGACCAGCAGCGCGTCGGCATGGCCGTGATAGCAGCCTTCGAACTTGATGATGTACTTGCGGCCCGTGGCACCGCGGGCGAGTCTCAGGGCGCTCATCGCGGCTTCGGTGCCCGAGCTCACGAGCCGCACCATCTCCATCGATGGCACGAGCGCGAGGATGGCCTCGGCGAGTTCGACTTCGCGCTCCGTCGGCGCACCGAAGGAGAAGCCGTCGACCACGGCGCGCTGGACCGCTTCGACCACCGCGGGATGCCCGTGGCCCAGGATCATCGGTCCCCAGGAGCCGATGTAGTCGATGTAGCGCTGATCGGCCGCATCCCAGAAGTAGGCGCCCTTGGCGCGCTTCACGAAGCGCGGCGTGCCGCCCACGGCCTTGAAGGCGCGCACCGGTGAGTTGACGCCCCCCGGAATGACGGCGCGAGCGCGCTCAAAAAGAATGTCGTTCTGATCCATGTTGCATCCAGCGTGGGTGTGTATCGAAGGGGCGGGGGGTAGGCAAAGCGACACGAAGTGCGCGCAGCCTGGGGGCGAGCAACATTTCAGTTGTCCAGCACGCCATCGCGCGACCCGCGACGCATGAAACCGACGCGGCCCAACGCCAGGGATACCGCGGAAGCGGCTTTGCCGGGCCGCCGGTATCGCCCCCTTGAGGGGGAGGCGCCGCAGGCGCTTCGGGGGTGTTTCATCCTAGTGTCGGGTGTCGTGCGGAGGCAGGGCAAAGTCGGACGAGGAAGGAGGCTCGTCATCGCCATTGTCGTCGTCCTCCTCCGGCTGAGCCCAGAAGAGGCGGTCGGGCAGCACATGACCCATGCCGGGCCGGAAGCCGGCGTCGAGGCAGCGATCCATGTAGCTCAGCGCTTCGCTGGTGGCCGCGACGAGGTCGGTGCCGCTGGCGAGCAGCGCGGCGAGGGCGCCCGAGAGCGTGTCGCCCGCGCCTGCGAACACGGCATCGAGGCGCTCGTACTTCTCGCTGGCAAGGACCGCCTGCGGCGAGGCCAGCACGTTATCGATGAACTGCTCGGGAAGGACCATGCCGGTGACGAGGGTGTAGGGCACGCCGAACTCGCCGGCCGCCTTGGCGATGTCGCGCGCGGTGGGCGGACGTTCGCCGGCCCAGTCCGGAAGCAGCCAGCGCCACAGCGTGCTGTGGTTGCCGACCAGCACGGTGGTCTGCGGCAGCACCAGTTCGCGGAATGCGTCCAGATAGGCCTCGATCTGGTTGTCCTCCCACCAGGAAAGATTGGGCATGTAGGCCACCACCGGCACATCGGGATAGTCGGTCGCTGTCTCGGCGACGGTGCTCAGGTTCTCGGGCGAGCCCACGAAGCCGACCTTGATGAGCTGCACCTCGACGTCTTCGAGAATGGCGCGGGCCTGCTCGGCAACAGCCTCTTCATCGAAGGCAAAGTGATCGAAAATCTCCGCTGTGTCACGCGCATAGGCGCCGGTGACCACCGGCAGCATGTGCGCCCCCACCGAGGCCATGGCCAATGCATCGCTGCCGAGGCCGCCCGCGCCGCTCGGATCGCTTGCATTGAACACCAGCACGCATGGCGGATTCGATTCGCCCTGCGAGGCGGATTCGTCTTCTGAGGGGTCGGTAAGATCGCTCACTTTGCTGTTGTGCTCTGATGGTAGTAGGGAAGTGCTCATACGCCTGTCAGGGCCCAGCCGATGGTGGCATATCCGAGACGGTTATCACGCGATTTGTTGATACGTTTGGATACCATCGTTGCATTCTATGAACAGGGACCTTAAGCTGCGATGAATACGAAAACCTGGATGTGCCTGATTTGCGGGTGGATCTACGACGAATCGGTGGGAGTGCCCGAAGATGGTATTGCGCCAGGCACCGCATGGGCAGATGTCCCGATGAACTGGACCTGTCCCGAATGCGGGGCGCGCAAGGAAGATTTTGAGATGGTAGAGATCTGAAGCATGGCATAGGGCCACGCTTCCTGCGCTCCTTCGGGGTGCAGTGGTCATAGTGTCACAAGGAGCGGTTGTCCAATGAGCACGAATGGATCCGGTTACAAGGTGCTCGTCATCGATGACAGCAACACCATTCGCCGCAGCGCCGAGATCTTCCTCAAGCAGGGGGGTCACGAAGTTCTCCTGGCGGAGGATGGATTCGATGCCCTGTCGAAGGTCAATGACCACAGGCCGCATCTGATCTTCTGCGACATCCTGATGCCACGCCTCGATGGCTATCAGACCTGCGCCATCATCAAGCGCAATGCCCATTTCTCCAACGTCCCTGTCGTGATGCTCTCGTCCAAGGACGGCGTGTTCGACAAGGCGCGCGGCCGCATGGTCGGCTCGCAGGACTACCTCACCAAACCTTTTACAAAAGACCAATTGCTGCAGGCCGTGCAGCAGTTCGGCATCGTTCAGCAGGAAGCGCAGTAATGCCCATTCAAAAAGTGCTCGTGGTCGACGATTCCAAGACGGAACTGGTTTTCCTGACCGACCTCCTCCAGAAGAACGGCTTCTCGGTGAAGACCGCCGAGAACGCGGATGACGCGATGCGCCGGATCGAGGAAGAGCAGCCCGACCTGATCCTGATGGACGTCGTGATGCCCGGGCAGAACGGATTCCAGCTCACCCGCGCGATTGCCCGCAATCCTCAATATGCATCGGTGCCGATCATCCTGTGCACCAGCAAGAACCAGGAAACCGATCGCCTCTGGGGCATGCGTCAAGGCGCCCGCGACTACATCGTCAAGCCGGTCAATGCGGCCGAGCTGATGGCGAAGATCAAGGCGCTCGCCTGATCGCGCGGATTTCCCGTCCATGGCCAACCGCGACGCTCTACGCGCTTTCCAGGCCCGGCTAGCCGGCCGCCTTCAGGCGGCGCGCACATCGGGCGTTTCCGCATCGTGGCTCGCCGTCGAGGCGGGCGACGCGAAGTATCTTTTCCCGCTCGGCCACGCTGGCGAGATCTTTCCATGGACGCCCCCGCAGCCGGTGTCCTACACCGAGCCGTGGTTCCTGGGCGTCGCCAACCTGCGCGGCGGCCTCTATGGCGTCGTCCAGCTTTCGACTTTCGCCTCCGGAAAGGCGCCGACGCAGGCACTCGGCGAAGCGGCGCGCGCCCAGTCGCGCCTCGTCGCGCTCAATGAGATGCTTGAAGTCAACTGTGCCTTGCTGATCGACCGGCTGATCGGTCTGCGGGGTGTGGATGCCTTCGTCGATTCGCAGCAGCCTGGCGGTGATGCCGCGCCCTGGTTCGGCCATTTGTACACGGACGCCGAGGGCGGTCAGTGGCAGGAAGTGAACCTGCAGGCGCTCTCGCAGCACCCCCCATTTTTGAGCATCGGCGCCTGAGCGATTCGCCGGCGCCGACACAACCTGAAGGAACGACCGTGAGCTCGATCGCTGACAAGTTCAAGAAACTCCTGCCCGTGGGCGGCGACGGCATGACGGTGCGCGCCGACAGCGCCGCCACCCTTTCGCTCGACAATGGCGAAACCCTGCAGCCCGAGGAAAATGCCGTGCCCATGCGCCGTGATTCATCCCCAGCACCGGCATCCGCTGACGTCGCTTTCGAGTCGACGCTCGCGAGCGAGGAAATTGCGCCGCTTGCGCAGGCCGAGCCCCATGCCGATCGGTCGGCTCCGCCCGATGCCGTCGGCGCGGCGCCGCCCTTGCGCTCGAACCCGGCGCGCCAGCAGCGCGTGCTGGCGATCGTGCTCGCGGCCGTGGTGCTCTTGCTGTTGCTGGTGGCGGGCTCGGCCATTCTTCGCGCCGAACGTCTCGCTCAGCAGGTGGCGGCCACTGGCCAGTCGCTCATGCAGTCGCAGCGGCTCGCCAAGTCCGTGTCGCAGGCGCTGGTGGGCAACGTCGCCGCCTTCGCGGAAGTCAAGGACAGTTCGGACGACCTGACGCGCCGCGTGCAGGGTCTGGCGAACGGCGACGACGCACTCAAGCTGGAACGCGTCGGCAGCCAGTACGACAGCGAACTCGCCAAGATCACGCCGCTCGTCGAGCGCGCCGACAAGAGCGCGAAGGCCGTGCTGGCACAGCAGCAGATCCTGACGCAGGTCGGCAACGCGCTTCGCGACATCAATCGCCAGTCTTCCGATCTGCTCGAGATGACCGAGACCGTGGCTTCCCTCAAGATGCAGCAGAACGCCACGCTGCCGGAGATCTCCGCGGCCGGTCAATTGGTGATGCTGACGCAGCGCATCGGCAAGTCGGCCAATGAGTTCCTCACTGTCGAGGGCGTGAGCCCCGACGCCGTGTTCCTGCTCGGCAAGGATCTGAACACCTTCCAGGAAGTCACGCGAGGCCTGCTCGACGGCAGCGCCCAGCAGCGCCTGCCCGGCACGCGCGATGCGCAGACGCGGCAGCAGCTCGACACCATCCTCAAGACCTACGAGCAGACGCGCACCCAGGCGGGCGCCATTCTGGGCAACCTCCAGGGCCTGGTCGCCGCGCGCGAGGCGCAGGCCGCCATCCTCGCGGACAGCGAACCCCTGCGCACCTCGCTGGGCGACCTGCAGGAAAAACTGTCGGCGCGTACCGGTCTGGGCGCGGGCACGGTGGTAATGCTCTTCGTCCTGTCGCTGGCCGCGCTGGCGCTGGCCGGCGCCATCGGCTTCGTGCAGGTTCGCGAAGGCCGCGAACGCGCCCTTGCCGCCGAACGCGAGCGTCTTGAAGCCGAGCGCATGAGCGAGGACGCCAGCCGCGTCAACGCCGCCAACCAGGCTGCGATTCTGCGGCTCATGAACGAACTGCAGACCGTCGCCGAAGGCGATCTGACGCAGGAAGCCACCGTGACCGAAGACATCACCGGCGCCATCGCCGACTCGGTGAACTACACCGTGGAAGAACTTCGCCTGCTGGTGGGCAACGTGCAGAACACGGCCACGCGGGTGGCCCAGACGACCGCGCAGGTCGAAAGCACCTCGACCGAGCTGCTCGCCGCATCGACCGAACAGCTTCGCGAGATTCGCGAAACCGGCCAGTCGGTGCTCACGATGGCGGAGCGAATCAACGGCGTGTCCTCGCAGGCGCAGGAGTCGGCAACGGTGGCGCGCCAGTCGCTGCAAGCCGCGTCCTCGGGCCTGCAAGCCGTGCAGAACGCCATCGGCGGCATGAACTCGATCCGCGACCAGATCCAGGAAACCTCCAAGCGGATCAAGCGCCTCGGCGAATCCTCTCAGGAGATCGGTGAAATCACCGAGCTGATCTCGGACATTACCGAACAGACCAACGTGCTGGCGCTGAATGCAGCCATTCAGGCGGCATCCGCCGGTGAAGCCGGTCGCGGCTTCTCGGTGGTGGCGGAAGAAGTGCAACGGCTTGCGGAACGCTCGGCCGACGCCACGCGCCAGATCTCCGCGCTGGTGAAAGCCATTCAGACCGACACCCAGGATGCGGTCGGCGCCATGGAGCGCTCCACGCAGGGCGTGGTCGAAGGGGCCAAGCTTTCGGACAACGCCGGTACCGCGCTGTCGGAGATCGACCGCGTGTCGCGCCGCCTCGCCGATCTGATCGAGCAGATTTCGCAATCCGCCTCGCGCGAAGCCGATTCCGCCAATGTCGTGGCGGCCAATATCCAGCACATCTTTGCCGTGACCGAGCAGACGGGCGAAGGCACGCGCACGACGGCACAGCAGGTGCGCGAGCTCTCGCACATGGCGGAGGAATTGCGCCAATCGGTGTCCCGCTTCAAGATCGCCTGAACGTCCCGAACGCCGAGCACCGAACGTGTCGATCCCAACCCCCGCCACCGCCGCCCCCGCAGCCGCAGCCGGATATGCGCCGGCGACCGAAGACCTCGGGCCTCTGGCCTGGGTCCTCGGCGAGATCCAGAAATCGCTCGACGGCGTGAGCAAGACGCTGCGGCGCTTTGCGCGCGAGGCGGGCACGGGGCCGGATGTCGACCCCACGCCCTTGCGCCTGGCGCGCCAGCAGCTCCACCAGGCGGTCGGCGCGCTGCAGATGGTGGGCCACGCGCCGCCCGCGCTCGTTCTGGGCGCGATGGAGTTCGCGGTCCAGAGCTTCATCGCGGAGCCGAGCCGCTGCACCGAGGCCGCCGTCCAGAAGATCGACCGTGCCGGCTTCGCCGTCGCCGATTTTCTCAACGCCCTGGTCGCGGGCAAGACGGTGTCGTCCGTCGCCCTGTTTCCGCAGTACCGGGAAGTCCTCGAGCTCGTCGGCAACGAGCGTGTCCATCCCGCCGATCTGTGGAGCATGGCATGGCGCTGGGTCGAGATCCGGCCTGCCCCGACCCAGACGGCATTGGTCTACGACCCCGCCGTCCGTTCCAAGCTCGACCGCGAAGTGCTCAAGGTCGTCAAGAACGGCGACGATCAGGCCGCCCGGCGTCTGCACGCCTTGTGCCTGGGGTTGGGGCGCGGCGCCTCGATTCCGAGAGTCTCCAGCTTCTGGACGCTCGCCGCCGGCTTCTTCGAGGCCCTGGCATTGGCGCTCATTCCCGCCGATGCCCACGTCAAGCGCGCGGCCTCGCGCGTGCTCCTGCAATACGCCACGCTGGCGCGCGGGGACAACACCGTTTCGGACCGGTTGGGGCAGGACCTGCTGTTCTTCTGTTCCCAGGCTGTTCCAGATTCGCGCGACGAAGCCGCCACGCTGCGGTCCGTCCGCGTCGCCTGGGGCGTCGCCAACGAGCAGGCCGTTGACTACACGATCGAGCAGTTCGGTCGCTTCGACCCGTTGGTGCTGGCGCAGGCGCGCAAGCGCATCGAGGCCGCCAAGGAAATGTGGTCGGCGCTCTCCGGCGGCGACGTCTCGCGCACCCGGCAGGTGGCCGACACCTTCGCCCAGCTCGGCGAATCGCTGCAGAAGCTGCATCCGCCGAGCCTGCCGATGGCGCAGGCGCTTGGCAACGCCGTCGATGCCTCACTGAAATCCGGCGAGCCGCCGTCGACCGAACTGGCGATGGAAGTCGCGACTTCGGTCCTCTACCTCGAAGCGGCCTTCGAAGACCTCGATCCGCACGATCGCCAGCTCACGGCCCGGACCGTGCAACTGGCCGGGCGCATCGAGCGCGCGCGCGACAGCGGCCGCTCGGAGCCGCTCGAGCCGTGGATGGAAGAGCTCTACCGCCGCGTGAGCGACCGCCAGACGATGGGGACCGTCGTCGGTGAGCTGCGCAGCCACCTGAGCGAACTCGAAAAGTCGCTCGACCAGTTCTTCCGCCGTCCGACAGAGAAGGCGCTGCTGCGCACCGTGCCGACCCAGTTGCTGCAAATGCGCGGCGTGTTCTCGGTGCTGGGCCTCGACCAGGCCGCGCAGACCGTGCTGCGCATGCGCGAGAACGTCGACCAGCTCCTGGGCGAAGAATCGACCGTCGGGCAAGTGCAGGCCTTCGACTCGCTCGGCAACAACCTGGGCGCGCTGGGCTTTCTGATCGACATGCTCAGCTACCAGCCGGCGCTGGCGAAGCGGCTGTTCGTCTTCGATGCCGAGGCTGGCGAGCTCAAGCCTCTCATGGGCCGGCAGGCCAGCGACAGCGCCGCGCCCGAAGCGGCGCCTTCTTTCGCATCGGCCTCGGGGCCGGTGTCGGTCGCCAACACCGTTCTGAGTGTCGAGGAGGTTGACGCCCAGATCGCCGCCAAGCTGGCCGCGCTTTCCGCGCCGAACCGCAAGGCGCCCGTGACCCCGATCGAGGAGTTCAGCCGCGCCACCGCGAGCTGGACGGCCAAGATCACCGGCCCGGCGCCGCTGGAAGGCCTGCCCGACACCGAGGTGACGGAGCTCGAGGAAGACGACCTCCAGAACATCTTCCTCGACGAGGCGCGCGAGGTGCTGCACAACGGCCTCGCTGCCGTCTCCGTGCTCGCCACCCGCCCGGACGACGGCGGCGAACTGACCGTGCTGCGGCGCGCATTCCACACGCTCAAGGGCAGCTCCCGCATGGTGGGGCTCATGGATTTCGGCGAAGCGGCCTGGGGCTTCGAGCAGGTACTCAACACCTGGCTGGCCGATCAGCGCCCGGCCACGCCCGAACTCGTCGCCGCCACGCGCAAGGCCCTGGTTGATTTTGCGAAGTGGGTCGAGGCCATCGCGACGAACGAGCCCCACAACTGGCAATCGGCGCCCTTCCGCGCCATGGCGGAAGCCTTGCGCTCGGGCGAGCCGATCGCGCCGATGCGCATGGCCGACGCCGACGCGCTCGTTGCCGCCGCGCGCCATATTGCCGGCGAAGGGAGCGAAGTGAAGGCCGAGGCGCCAGCCGCTCTCGAGCCCTTGCCGCTGCTGCTGCCTGATCTTCCGGACCTCAACCTCGTGGCGCCCGCCGCGCCGCGTGACGAAGCGCCGCCCATGCCGATGGTGGCGCCATCGGACGACGATGTCTCCACCGTCTGGTCCGGCTTGCACGAGCCTTCCGCGAGTGTGCAAGAGGAACCCGCGCAGCCGCGCCAGGCTGCCTCCGCCCTCGACGACGATTTCGCATCCACCGATTTCCTGGATTTCGATGGAAAGCCGGCGCCCCGGCCGGAAGAACCACTGGATCTGGGCGAGCTCGAGGACCTAAACTTCCTCGAGACCGCGCACGCCTCGATCGAGCCCTCGCTTGCATGGCCCGCGACGCCGAGCGTCCAGCCCGAGCCCGAGCCCGGACTCGTGGTCGACTTCGAGATCGACGCGTCCTTGCCGGTCTCGACGGCTCCGCCCGAGCCTGAACTCGACATCGAACTGGCGATGGTGCCCGAGGCCGAACCGCGGCAGGAGCCCGAGCCGGAACTCGCGCCGGAGCCGGCACCCGTGCCCGAATCGGTCACGGAGATGGAAGCCGCCCCCCCGGCGCCAGCCGAGGCGGCGCCGACCTTGCTCGAACTTCAACCGGAAGCCCAGGCGCCCGCGCCGGCCGCCGACGCGGCGCCCGTCGAGGAGGAGCGCTCGCCGACGCCGAGCGCCGAGGAGCAGGTCAAGGTGATCGGGCCGCTGCGCATCGGCATTGCGCTCTACAACGTCTACATCAACGAAGCCGACGAATGGTCGCGGCAACTGGGGGTTGAAGTCGGCGAATGGGCGCTCGAATCCTATGAGCGGGTGGCCGATTCGACCATCGGCCTGGCGCATTCGCTCGCGGGCAGCTCCGCGACGGTCGGATTCCACAGCCTGTCGGGCATGGCGCGCTCCTTCGAGGCAGCGCTGCAGCATCTGCAGCGACAAGGCCGGGGCACGCCGGCGCAGGGCGCGGTGCTGGTTGCCGCGGCGGAAGAAGTGCGGCGCCTGCTGCACCAGTTCGCTGCCGGCTTCCTGCGCGATCCCGCGGACGAGCTGCTGGTGGCCTTGCGCGATGTGGCCGCCTCCCAGGCGCCTTTCGAAGCCATCGAAGCCCCCAGCGGCGTCTCGCGCATCATGCGCGACGCCATGGCCGACGTGGCGCTCGACGATGCGGAGGACGCCGTCGACGTGGCCGATGCCGTCGACCTCGACCTGTTCCCCATCTTCGAGGAGGAGGCGGCGGAACTGCTGCCGCAACTCGGCAGCGCGCTGCGCGACTGGGCGCAGCGCCCCGACGACGCCGCGCCGCGCGCTTCCACGCTGCGCACGCTGCACACCCTCAAGGGCAGCGCCCGGCTGGCCGGCGCGATGCGCCTGGGCGAGCGTGCGCACCGCATGGAATCCGAGATCGAGATGATCGGCTCGGAAGGTACCGATCGTCATTCGGTCGAACAGCTCCTCGTGCGCTTCGATGCGTTGCAGGCGACTTTCGACGCGCTGCGCGCCGCCGATGATGCGAGGCAGATGGAACTCGCGCAGCGCGCGGTCGCTGCGACCCCGGCGCCCGGCGCGCCTGAACCCGAAGCAGTGCCCGAGGCCGTTGTTGCGCACCCGGCCGAAGCGGTCGTGGCCCCGCCCGAGGCCCCGCAGCCGGCGGCGGACCGCCGCGCCGTCGCTCTGCCTTCACCGTCGGCGCTGGTGCCGCTGCGCGCCATTTCGAGCCAGGCGGTGCGCATCCGCACCCACCTGCTCGATCGCCTGGTGGCCCAGGCCGGCGAGGTGATCATCACCCGTTCGCGACTCGAAGCCGAAATCGGCCAGCTGCGTAATTCGCTCGGCGACCTGACAGGCAACCTGGATCGCCTGCGCCAGCAGCTGCGCGACATCGAGGTGCAAGCCGAAAGCCAGATGCAGTCGCGCCTGGCACAGGCCAAGGATTCGCAGAAGGGCTTCGACCCACTCGAGTTCGACCGCTTCACGCGGGTGCAGGAACTCACGCGCATGATGGCCGAGTCGGTCAACGACGTGGCGACCGTCCAGCGCACGCTGCAGAAGACCGTGCAGGCGACCGAAGACGACCTGAGCGCGCAAGCACGCCAGACGCGCGAACTCCAGCGCGGCCTGCTGCGCACGCGCATGGTCGAATTCGAAGGCATCTCCGAGCGTCTGTACCGCGTGCTGCGGCAGGCTTCCAAGGACACCGGCAAGCAGGTGCGGCTCGACATCGTCGGCGGCTCCATCGAGATGGACCGCGGCGTGCTCGACCGCATGACGCCCGCCTTCGAGCATCTGCTGCGCAATTGCGTGGCACACGGCATCGAGAGCGCGGCGGTCCGCGAGCAAGCCGGCAAGGACCCGAGCGGCCTGATCGTCATCGAACTTCACCACGAAGGCAACGACGTATCCGTCAGTTTCCGCGACGATGGCGGCGGCTTGAACTATGAGCGCATCGCGGCGCGCGCCTTGCAGCTCGGCCTGATCGCCGAAGGCAGGCAGCTCACGCCCGAGGAAGCCGCCGAGATGATCTTCCAGCCCGGCTTTTCGACGGCCGAGCAGGTCTCCGAACTGGCGGGTCGCGGTATCGGCATGGACGTGGTGCGGGCGGATGTCGCGGCGCTCGGCGGCCGCATCGAAACGCTGAGCCGACCGGGCCAGGGCACCACCTTCAAGCTCGTGCTGCCGCTGACGACTGCCGTCACTCACGTGGTCATGCTGCGCACCGGCGCCACTTCGATCGGCGTGCCGTCCAGCCTGGTCGAACTGGTGTTGCGCGCGGGCAGCGCCGATCTCGAGACGGCCTACCTGAACCAGCGCTATGCCTTCGGCGGCGAGCAGGTGCCCTTCTTCTGGGCCGGCGCCTTGCTGCAGTCCTCCCCGCGCAGCGAGCGCCCGCTGGGCAAGGCGAACACCGTCGTCATCGTGCGAAGCGCCGCGCAGCGCGTGGCCTTGCACGTGGACGAAGTGCTGGGCAACCAGGAAGTCGTGGTCAAGAATCTCGGTCCGCAGCTTTCGCGCTTGCCGGGGATGGCTGCCATCTCGGTGCTGGCCTCGGGTGCGGTGGCGTTGATCTACAACCCGGTGGCGCTTGCCGCGGTCCATGGTGACAAGGCACGCGAATTCCAGGCCGCCGCCGGTCCTTCGGTCTCGCAGGGCGTGCGTTCCCCGGTGGCCCGTGCGGTCGCGGATGTCGAGCCGCAGGTGCCGTTGATCCTGGTGGTCGACGACTCGATCACGGTGCGCCGCGTCACGCAGCGCCTGTTGCAGCGCGAGGGCTACCGCGTTTCGCTCGCCGCGGATGGTCTGCAGGCGCTCGAGCGGCTCCAGCAGGAACGGCCCGCCGTCGTGCTCTCGGACATCGAGATGCCGCGCATGGACGGTTTCGACCTGGCCCGCAACATCCGCGCCGACGCATCGCTGGCCGACCTCCCGATCATCATGATCACCTCGCGCATCGCCGAGAAGCACCGCGACCACGCGCGCACGCTGGGCGTCAATCACTACCTCGGCAAGCCCTACTCGGAAGACGAGCTGCTGCGCCTGGTGCGCAACTACACCAGCGTCCAGGCCATGGCGGCATAAAGAGCTCACCCCCTCGGGGTTACTTCGTGACTCCATAGCGGTGCAGCGTGCGCTCGCGCGCCTCGGCGTGGTCGACGATGGGCTTGGGATAGTCCTCGCCCAGCCGGATACCAAGCGCTTCCAGTTCCACCGGCTTGAGCGTCCACGGCGCGTGAATTCCGCTGTCGGGGAGTTTCGCCAGTTGCGGCAGGTAGCGGCGAATGAACTTGCCCTCGGGGTCGAAGCGCTGGCTCTGGGTGACGGGGTTGAAGATCCGGAAGTAGGGCTGCGCGTCGCAGCCGCTCGAACTCGCCCATTGCCAGCCCCCGTTGTTCGACGACAGCTCGAAATCATTGAGGTGCTCGGCGAAGTAACGCTCGCCGCGGCGCCAGTCCAGGCCCAGGTCCTTGCACAGGAAGCTGGCCACCACCATGCGCAGGCGGTTGTGCATGTAGCCGGTCTGGTTGATCTGCGCCATCGCCGCGTCGACCAGCGGATAGCCGGTCCGTCCCTTGCACCAGGCGTCGAACAACATGTCGGCATGCTTGCCGTGATGCCATTGGATCTTGTCATAGGCCGGCCTGAAGCTGCGCGACACGCCGCCAGCGGCCACGTGGGGGTAGTGCGCCAGGATCTGGAAATAGAACTCGCGCCAGATCAGTTCGCTGAGCCATGTCGCGGCGCCCGCGTTCCCCTGCAGCGTCAGCTGATACGCCACGCCGGCGAGCGCGCGGATCGAGATGGTGCCGAAGCGCAGATGCACACCCAGGTAGCTCGGGCCGCGCACGGACGGGAAGTCACGCGCCGACTGGTAGCGGTCGATGCGCTGGAGGAAGTCTTCGAACAGGGCGGCGGCGCCCTGGCTGCCAGTGGGAAGCTCCAGCTCGGCAAGATTGGTCTTCTCGAAGCCGATGTCCGCGAGCGCGGGTACCGGCGCACGGAACTTCTCGGGCGACGCAATGAGCGCATCGGCATAGCCGCGCACCGGATAGGGCTTCAGGTAGAACGCGTCCACCTTGGCAAGCCAGGCCCGCTTGTAAGGGGTGAAGACGGTGTAGGGCTGGCCGGCCTGGGTCAGCACTTCTTCGCGCTCGAAGATGGCCTGGTCCTTGTACGTGTGGAAGGCGATGCCGGCGTTGGCGAGGGCGCCCAGCGCCTGGGCGTCGCGCTCGAGCGCACCGGGCTCGTCGTCGCGGTTCGCATAGACGGCCTGCACTTCGAGTGCCCGCGCGAGGGTGGCGATCTCGTCCTCGGCCACCGCGTGGCGCACGATCAGGCCGCCGCCCAGCGATTCCAGCTCGGCCTGGAGCTCGATCAGCGACTCGCGAATGAATTCGACACGACGGTCCGCGCGCGGCAAGGCGTCGAGGATCCGTCGATCGAAGATGAACACGCACAGCACCTGCCGGCAGGCGCGCAGGGCCTGGAAGAGCGCCGCGTTGTCGTCCAAGCGCAGGTCGCGCCTGAACCACATCAGACCCTTGGGATAAGTTTTGTCGACGGCCAGTAAAATCGGCGGCATGGCCCCCGATTCTGCCCCGATGAACCTCACGCATCATTTTCTGATCGCGATGCCGGGCCTGGAAGACAAGGCCTTCAGCCGCAGCGTGGTCTACCTTTGCGAGCACAGCGAGCGCGGCGCGCTGGGCCTGGTGATCAACAAGCCCAGCGACATCAATCTCAAGGTGCTGTTCGAAAAGATCGAACTCCACCTCTCGCGCCCCGAGCTGGGCAGCGCGCCCGTGTTCCAGGGCGGGCCGGTGCAGACCGAGCGTGGCTTCGTGCTGCACGAACCGGTATTCGCCGATGCCGACAGGCCGAGCGAATCCGTCTACGCCTCGACCATGACCATTCCGGGCGGGCTGGAAATGACCACCTCGAAGGACGTGCTGGAGGCCATGGCCACCGGCTCCGGCCCGCGCAAGGTGCTGGTGTCGCTCGGCTACGCGGCCTGGGGCGAAGGCCAGCTCGAATCCGAACTGGCCGAGAACAGCTGGCTCACCGTGGTCGCGGACCCGGCCGTGATCTTCGACACGCCGGTCGAGCAGCGCTACGACAAGGCGCTGTCGCTGCTGGGCCTGGAGGCCTGGACGCTCTCGCCCGATGCGGGGCATGCATGAATAAGGCTCGCCCCCAGGCTGCGCGCATTTCGTGTCGCTTCGCCTTCCCCCGACCGGGGGCGGGCCGGCCGCTTCGGGCGGCCGTGCGCGGCGGCCCCCTGGGGAGGGCACGTTCGGGCGCGGGGCGGCCGTCTTGCGGATGGGGTTGGGCGGGTGGGGCGCGTCGGTGAGCGGACTGGCGATGTCGGGCGACGACACATCTTCCGCCGCTGGCGCCACCCCTGTTCCTTCGCATTTCCAAAGCTTCCTGGGCTTCGACTTCGGCCAGAAACGCACGGGCGTCGCGAGCGGCAACCGGCTGCTGCGAACGGCGACGCCGCAGGCCACCATCAAGGCCGAGGGCGACGCGCGCTTCGCGCAGGTGGAAGCCCGCATCCGCGAGTGGCAGCCCGACGCCCTGGTCATCGGCGTGCCCTATCACCCCGACGGCGCGCCCCATGACAACACGCGCGCCGCCCAGCGCTTCGCGCGACAGCTCAGGGGCCGCTTCCGGCTGCCCGTCTACGAGGTCGACGAGCGCTACAGCACCACCGAGGCGCTGGCCTCGGGCGCGCGCGATGTCGACGCCGCGTCGGCGTGCATCATCCTGGAGCAGTTCTTGAGGAGCCTGCCGTGAATCCGATCCCCGACGCCGAAGCGCTCTACCTCGAACTGCTGCGCGGCGTGAAACCCCTGATGCGCGAGAACACGCGCCTGGTCGGCATCACCTCCGGCGGCGCCTGGCTGGTCGAGCGGCTGCAGAAAGACCTGGGCCTGCCCGGCGCGCCCGGCGTCATTTCCTCGGCCATGCACCGCGACGACTTCGCGCGCCGCGGACTGACCGCCAGCGCCCACACCACGCTGCCCTTCGACGTCAACGGCGCCGACGTGCTGCTGCTCGACGACGTGCTCTACACCGGCCGCACGATCCGCGCGGTGCTCAACGAACTGTTCGACTTCGGCCGGCCAGCCTGCGTCCGGCTCGCGGTGCTGGTCGATCGCGGTGGGCGGGAGCTGCCCGTGGCGGCGGATTTCGCCGCCGCGCGGCTGACGCTGCCGGCCTCGCAGTCGCTCGCGCTCGCCCGCGACGACAAGGGCGCCCTCAGCCTGCAAGTGGAGGAAAGCAACTGATGCTCTACAAGCGCAACCCGCAACTCAACAAGAACGGCGAACTGATCCACCTTCTGTCCATTGAAGGCCTGCCCAGGGACATCGTCACCCACATCCTCGACACCGCCGTCAACTTCACCAGCGTGAGCGACCGGGAGGTCAAGAAGGTGCCCTTGCTGCGCGGCAAGAGCGTGTTCAACCTGTTCTTCGAGAACTCCACGCGCACCCGCACCACCTTCGAGATCGCGGCCAAGCGGCTGTCGGCCGACGTCATCAACCTCGACATCGCACGCTCCTCCGCGACCAAGGGCGAGTCGCTGCTCGACACCATCGCCAACCTGAGCGCGATGGCGGCCGACCTCTTCGTCGTGCGCCACGGCGAATCCGGCGCGCCCTACCTGATCGCGCAGCACGTCGCACCGCACGTGCACGTGGTCAACGCGGGCGACGGGCGTCACGCGCACCCCACGCAGGGGCTGCTCGACATGTACACCATCCGCCACTACAAGAAGGACTTCGCGAACCTCAGCGTCGCGATCGTCGGCGACGTGCTGCATTCGCGCGTCGCGCGCTCGGACATCCACGGCCTCACCACGCTCGGCTGCGCCGAAGTGCGCGTGGTCGGCCCCAAGACGCTGGTGCCCGCCGACATGGCGCAGATGGGGGTGCGTGTGTGCCACACGCTCGAAGAGGGCATCCGGGACTGCGACGTCATCATCATGCTGCGGCTGCAGAACGAACGCATGAGCGGCGCGCTGCTGCCCTCGTCGCAGGAATTCTTCAAGACCTACGGCCTCACGCCCGAGAAGCTCCAGCTCGCCAAACCCGATGCCATCGTGATGCACCCGGGGCCCATCAACCGCGGCGTGGAGATCGACTCCGCCGTGGTCGACGGCCGCCAGAGCGTCATCCTGCCGCAAGTCACCTTCGGCATCGCGATCCGCATGGCCGTCATGAGCATCGTCGCGGGGAACGAAGCATGAGCAATGTCCTGATCACCAACGGCCGCGTCATCGACCCCGCCTGCGGCCTCGATCGCCAGGCCGACGTGGCGCTGGCCGACGGCAAGGTCTTCGCCATCGGCGACGCGGGCAGCGACTTCCGCGCCCACCAGACGCTCGATGCGCAGGGCTGCCTCGTCGTCCCTGGCCTGGTGGATCTCGCCGCCCGGCTGCGCGAGCCCGGCTACGAGCATGAAGGCATGCTGGAGAGCGAGATGGCCGCCGCCGTCGCCGGCGGCGTCACCAGCCTCGTCTGCCCGCCCGACACCGACCCCGTGCTCGACGAGCCCGGCCTGGTCGAGATGCTCAAGTTCCGCGCCGAGAAGATGCGGCGCGCGCGCCTCTTTCCGCTCGGCGCGCTCACGCGCGGCCTGGCCGGCGAAGTGCTCACCGAGATGGTCGAACTGACGGAGGCCGGCTGCATCGGCTTCGGCCAGGCCGATGTCGCGCTCGGCAACATCCAGGTGCTGCAGCGCGCCTTGCTGTACGCCAGCACCTTCGGCTACTCCGTGTGGCTGCGGCCGCAGGAGCGCGATCTCGGCCAGGGCGTCGTCGCCAGCGGCCCGCTCGCGACGCGGCTCGGGCTGTCCGGCATCCCGGCTGCCGCCGAAACCATCGCCATCTTCACGATCATCGAACTCATGCGCAGCACAGGCGCGCGTGTGCACCTCTGCCGCCTGTCGAGCGCGGGCGGCGTCGCGCTGGTCCGCGCGGCCAAGGCCGAAGGCCTGCCGCTCACCTGCGACGTCAGCATCAACTCGCTGCACCTGGTCGATACCGACATCGGTTTCTTCGACAGCCGCGCGCGGCTCCAGCCGCCGCTGCGCCAGCAGCGCGATCGCGATGCGCTCTCGGCCGCGCTGGCCGACGGCACCATCGACGCGCTGGTGTCCGACCACACGCCGGTGGAGGCAGACGCCAAGACCCTGCCCTTCGCCGAAAGCGAACCCGGCGCCACCGGGCTCGAACTGCTGCTGCCGCTCGCGCTGCAATGGGGCGAGCGCAGCGGCGCCGGCCTGGCGCGCGCGATCGAGGTCGTGAGCGCGGCGCCTGCGAAGCTGCTGGGCGCCCATGCCGAAGGGGTGGGGCAGCTGGCGGTGGGCGGGCCGGCGGACATCTGCATCGTCGACCCCGCGCTCGAATGGCAGGTGCGCCCCGGGGCGCTCAGGAGCCAGGGCAAGCACACGCCCTTCGGCGGCTATGCGCTGCGCGGTCAGGCGCGCTTCACGCTCGTGGGCGGCCGCCGGGTGCACGGCTAGGCCGATACTCCGGGCGATGCATTTCCTGACCGTCTCCGTGAAGCTGCTGCGCGCCCTGACGCACGCGTTCGGCGGCTGGTGGACCATCCGCACGAAGTTCCCTCGCCTGTCCGTGGCCGAGCGCGAGTTGCACGTGCAGCAGTGGGCGCGCCGGATGCTGACACTGATGGGCATCAGCCTCACCGTGCAGGGCACGCCGCCCGAGCAGGGGCCGATGCTGATCGTGTGCAACCACCTGTCGTGGCTCGACATCCTCACGATCCACGCGGCGCGCCATGTGCGCTTCGTCTCCAAGTCGGACATCGGCGGCTGGCCGGTGATCGGCACGCTCTCCAACGGCGCCGGCTCGCTCTACATCGAGCGCGAACGCCGCCGCGATGCGGTGCGCGTGGTGCATCACATGGCCGAGGCGCTGCGCGCCGGCGACCTGATCGCCGTGTTTCCCGAAGGCACGACGAGCGACGGCCATACCCTGCTGCCCTTCCACGCCAACCTGCTGCAGGCCGCCATCTCGGCGGGGGCGCCGGTGCAGCCGGCCGCCATTCGTTTCGCCGACGCGGCCACCGGCGAAACCAGCCATGCGCCGCGCTACATCGGCGACGACACCCTGGCGGCCTCGCTCTGGAACACGCTCAAGGCGCCGCCGCTGCTGGCGATCGTGCGCTTCGGCGAGCCGCAGCCCTCGGCCGGGCGCGATCGCCGGGCCTGGGCGCAGGCGCTGCACGGCGACGTGCAGACGCTTCGCCGCGAGACGCACTGAACCCTCGCACGCAAAAAAGCGCCCCCGAAGGGGCGCTGTACAACGGCGCTGGGTAGCGCCGGGAGGAGGAATCGTCGCTCAGAAAACCCCGAAGACCTTCAGTCCGATGATCACGATGAGCGGCACGCCGCAGAGCCACAGGACGATACTTTTCATGAGGGTTCTCCGGTTGGTGTGTGTGCGTTCAGCCTAGCCGCCCGCTCGCGTGGCGATTGCCGGATAACGCAATCGGAGCGCGTGGGCCACTGCCTACAGGAAGCGCCCGGCGCGACAGGGCTACATCACCGTCGCATGCGGGTGCAGCGGGTGCGCCAGCGTGTCGGCGATCAGGCGCAGCGCGTGGTCGCACGCGTCGCGCGACATCGGGCCGCCGAGGCAGATGCGCACGGCCTCCGGCGGCGTGCCGTCGGTCGAAAAGGCCGCGCTCGCCACCACGCCGACGTTCTGCGTGCGCAGGTAGGAGGCGAATTCCACCGTGCTCCAGGCCGACGACAAGGGCAGCCAGAGATGGAAGCCTTCGCTCTGCGCCGCGATGCCGTAGGCGGCCAGGTGCTTGCCCGCCAGTCCCTGCCGCACCGCCGACTCGTTGCGCATCGCCTGCAGCATCGCCTCGGCCGTGCCGTCCTCGACCCACAATGTCGCGAGGGCGTTCGTGATGGGCGAAGCCATCACGGTGGTGGCGCGCAGGGCGCCCGCCAGGCGCTGCGACTGCCGCGCGCTGGGTGAGCGCACATAGGCGTTGCGCAGCCCCGCGCCCAGCGTCTTCGAGAAGCCGGTGATGTAGTAGGTCAGGTCCGGCGCGAGCGTGGCGATCGCGGGCGGCACCTGGCGCGGAAGCATCCCGTAGGCGTCGTCCTCGATGATCGGGACGGCGTAGCGCAGCGCGATGTCTGCCAGCGCTTCACGGCGCGCGCGCGAAATCGTCGCGGTGGTGGGATTGTTGAGCGTGGGGTTGCAGTACAGCGCCTTGGGCCGCAGCGTCCTGCAGGCATGCTCGAAGGACTCGCCCATCGGCCCCTCCTCGTCGAGCGGCAGCGCATGCAGCTGGATGCCCAGCTGCGTCGCGATGGCCTTCACGCCGGGGTAGGTCAGCGCCTCCACGCAGATGAGCTCGCCCGGCCGCGCGAGCTGCGAGAACAGGGCGGTCAGCACGCTGTGGATGCCGGGGCACACCAGCATCTGGTCGAGCCGGCAATCGGGCACGCGCGGCCGGATCCATTGCATGCCGGCTTCGCGGTCGCGCGGCGTGCCGCCGAAGTCCTGGTAGCGCAGCAGGTCGTACATGTTCGCGTCCGCCAGGATGCGGCTGGCGCTCTGGCGCATTCTGTCGAGCAGGGTCGCGTCCTGCGGCTCCGGCGGCAGGTTCATCGTCATCTCGGCGCCGCCGCCGCCGCGCAGCGGCAGGCTCGGGCTGCTGCCGCGGATGAAGGTACCGGTGCCCGAGCGCGAGTCGATCAGGCCGCGCTTGCGTGCCTCGGCATAGCCACGCGCGACCGTCGTGTAGTTCAGCCGCAGATCCGCCGCCAGGTCACGCAGCGTCGGCAGCTTGTCGCGCGCGGTCAGGCGGCCGGTGCGGATGTCGTCGGCGATCAGATCCGCCAGCAGGAGATAGGCCGGCTTGTCGCTGGTTTCCAGCCGCTTCTGCCATTGCAGGGTGGTCTTGTTCATGGCAGTTGATCGCATCCATTGATTGCATCGGGATGGGAAGTTGAACGCATGAAGCGTGCCGGGCTGCGAGGAGCGCCGTGCATGGATCGTGTGCATGAAGCGCCATTGATCGGGTGCATTGATCGCATGGCGAATGCATCAATCGAGTGCGAAACGAGCCGCCGCAAGCCCGCTGAAGCCCCTCGCGGCGGGTGCCGAAAAATTCTGCGTGGCGCCCGCGCCGCATCGCAGCTGATTGATCGCAGCTTGATCGCATCGAGCCCGTCGGGCAGTGGCACGGAGCGTGCGAATTCGGAGGGCGCGCAACCTCATTCATTCACACCTCTACCGGAGCAACCGCATGCCCAAAGTCACCAAACCCGCGAACCTCACCGGCGAACATCTCGTCGACTACGAAGAGAAAGTCTTCGAGGACGTGAAGGCCGAACCGGGCGAGAAAGCCCTGGTCACCTTCCACACGGTCGCGTTCGAAGGCTCCATCGGCTTCGTCAACCTGCTGCAGGCCACGCGCCTCAAGCGCAAGGGCTACGAGACCTCGGTCCTGCTCTATGGCCCCGGCGTCACGCTCGGCGTGCAGCGCGGCTTTCCGACGCTCGGCGACGAGGCCTTCCCGGGCCACCAGAACTTCAACAAGCAGATCACCAAGTTCATGGAAGAGGGCGGCAAGGTCTACGCCTGCCGCTTCGCGCTGCAGGCGCTCTACGGCCACGGCGAAGGCGCGCTGATCCCCGGCATCGTGCCGATCAACCCGCTCGACGTGCTCGACATCGTGCTGCTGCACAAGAAGGCCGGCGCGGTGATCCTGGACACCTGGACCCTGTGAGGCGGGCGCCGCCATGAGTTCCTCACGCATCGTCCGAGCCGCCGCGGTCCAGATCGCGCCCGACTTCGACAGCCACGACGGCACGCTGAACAAGGTGTGCGAGGCCATCGACGAGGCGGCCGCCAAGGGCGCGCGGATCGTGGTCTTTCCCGAGACCTTCGTGCCCTACTACCCGTACTTCTCCTTCGTGCAGCCGCCGGTGCTGCAGGGGCCGGCCCACATCCGGCTGATGGAGCGATCGGTAGTGGTGCCCGGCCCGGTGACGGCGGCGGTCGCCGGGCGCGCACGGGCCCGCGGCATGGTCGTGGTGCTCGGCGTGAACGAACGCGACCATGGCAGCCTCTACAACACGCAGCTGGTGTTCGACGCCGACGGCAGCCTGGTGCTCAAGCGCCGCAAGATCACGCCGACGTACCACGAGCGCATGATCTGGGGCCAGGGCGACGGCGCCGGGCTCAAGGTGGTCGATACGCAGGTGGGCCGCGTCGGCGCGCTGGCCTGCTGGGAGCACTACAACCCGCTGGCGCGCTACAGCCTGATGGCCCAGCATGAAGAGATCCACTGCGCGCAGTTCCCGGGCTCGCTGGTCGGACCGATCTTCGCGGAGCAGATGGAAGTGACCATCCGCCACCATGCGCTGGAGTCGGGCTGCTTCGTGATCAACGCCACCGGCTGGCTGACCGAGGCGCAGATCGGCGCCATCACCCCCGACGCGGGCCTGCAGAAGGCACTGCGCGGCGGCTGCCACACGGCCATCGTCTCGCCCGAGGGCAAGCACCTCGCCACGCCGCTCACCGAGGGCGAGGGCATGGTGATCGCCGACCTCGACATGGCGCTCATCACCAAGCGCAAACGCATGATGGATTCGGTCGGCCACTACGCCCGGCCCGAACTCCTGAGCCTCGCGCTCAACGACCGTCCCGCCACCACCACGCAGCCCATGGCGCGGCCGGGTCCTTCAACCTTCGACACCGGGAGCACCCCCCATGAGCACGACCGACATTCCATCGAGCAGGCAACTGATGACCGAGTTGCAGTCCTTCGGGTTGCGGCTGGTTGATCCGGGCGCCGGCGCCTCCAGCCGCCGCGGCGGCGCGGGACCGTCGGACCACAAGGCCGTCACCGTCGACGGCCACACGATCATGGTGCCGGTCCACACCTCGACGGCGTGGAACTCGCCCTTCACGGCCCAGGCGCCTGACGCGCAGGGCCGCAGCACCCTCACGCGCGGCAGCATCCCGATCGCGAGCATCAGCTTTCCCAGCCAGCCGCGCTTCTACGGCATGCAGACCTTCGACGGCGTGCCCTATTCGCACATCGCGACGCTGCACGGCTCGGACGTGCTCGCCACCACGGTGCTGCAGACCTGCATCCGCTACGAGAGCCGCAGGAAGAGCTGCAAGTTCTGCGCGATCGGGCAGTCGCTGGCGGCAGGGCGCACCGTGGCGCGCAAGACACCGGAACAGCTCGCCGAAGTCGCGCGCGCGGCGGTGCTGCTCGACGGCGTCAAGCACATGGTGCTCACCACCGGCACGCCGAACGCGACCGACCGGGGCGCCCGGATTCTTTGCGAGAGCGCCTTCGCGATCAAGGCGGCGGTCGACATTCCGATCCAGGGCCAGTGCGAGCCGCCGGACGACGACCAGTGGTTCCATCGCATGAAGGCGGCCGGCATCGACACGCTCGGCATGCACCTCGAAGTCGTGACGCCCGAGGTGCGCGAACGCATCATGCCCGGCAAGGCCAGCGTGCCGATCTCGCGCTACATGACGGCCTTCGAGGCGGCCGTGGGCGTGTTCGGAAGAGGGCAGGTCAGCACCTACATCCTGGCGGGCCTCGGCGACACGCGCGAGGCGATCCTGGAGACCTGCGACCGGCTGCTGGCGCTCGGCGTGTATCCCTTCGTGGTGCCCTTCGTGCCGATCAGCGGCACGCCGCTGGAAGACCATCCCGCTCCTTCGCCGGAGTTCATGAAGTCGATCCTGCAGCCGCTGGGCCAGCGCGTCGCGGCCGCCAACCTGCGCGCCAGCGACATCAAGGCCGGCTGCGGCAAGTGCGGCGCCTGCTCTTCACTCTCGGTCTACGAAAGCTGAGCATGTCCTGCATCATCGATGATGTCGTCGAGCCGCCGGCGCTCTACGCGCCCGCCGGGTTCCTCGTGCGTGAGGCCGCGCAGGCCTGGGAGCGCGATGGAGCGCACGCCCTGCGCCGCGCCGTGTTCTGCATCGAGCAGGGCATCTTCACCGGCGACGACCGCGACGCGATCGACGGGCATGCGCAGCTGCTGGTTGCCATGTCCTGCGTCGGCGGCATGCCCGACCAAGTGGTGGGCACGGTGCGCATCCACGAGGCGGCGCCGGGCCTGTGGTGGGGCTCGCGCCTGGCGGTGCATCCGGCCTTCCGCAGCCAGGGGCACCTGGGCGCGACACTGATCCGGCTGGCCGTGTCGCGCGCGCATGCGCAAGGCTGCCAGACCTTTCTCGCGCACGTGCAATCGCAGAACGTGCCGCTCTTTCGCAAGCTGCACTGGCGATCGCTGCGCGAGCTGGCCATCCATGGCCGGCCGCATGCCGAGATGCAGGCGGACCTGGGCTTCTATCCGCCGTGCCACGACCCGGTGAGCGGTTTCGTCTCCCGCGCCAGGAGGCCGGCATGACGCTCTCCGACATCGCCCGCGCGCTGCGCGACAGCCGCGGCTTCGCCCACAAGCGCGACATCAGCGACATCGTCCGCGCCCTCGGCGCCGCGCTGCCGGGCGGCGCGGCCGACCTGGCGCAGGCCGTTCCCGTGGGCGACGACTGCGCGGCGATACCGGACGGGCAGGGCGGCTACCTGCTCTTCGCCATCGAAGGCTTGGTGGAAGACTTCATCGAGCGCATGCCCTGGTTCGCCGGCTATTGCGGCGTGATGGTCAACGTGAGCGACATCTACGCCATGGGCGGACGCCCCACCGCCGTGGTCAACGCCCTGTGGAGCGCGGGCATGGACACCGCATCGCAGATGCTGAGCGGCATGGCGCGGGCCTCGGCGGCCTACGCCGTGCCCATCGTCGGCGGCCACAGCAACAACCGCAGCCCGCGCCCGCAGCTGGCGGTCTCCATCCTGGGACGCGCGCAGAAGCTGCTGAGCAGCTTCGCGGCGCGGCCCGGCGACCCGCTCGTGATGGCCGTCGACCTGCGCGGGGCCTACGAGGAGCCCTTTCCCTACTGGAACGCATCGACCACCGCGCCGCCCGAACGCCTGCGTGGCGACCTGGAGCTCCTGCCGCAATTCGCGGAGGCGGGCCTGTGCGATGCCGCCAAGGACATCAGCATGGCCGGCGCCATCGGCACGGCGCTGATGCTGCTCGAATGTTCCGGCGTCGGCGCGGTGATCGACCTGGACGCCATTCCGCGCCCTGCCGGCGTGCCTCTGCCGCGCTGGCTGAGCTCCTTCCCGAGCTACGGCTTCATCCTGAGCGTGCGGCCCGAGAACCTGGGGCGCGTGCTCACGCGCTTCGCCGCGCGCGACCTCGCCTGCGCCGTGGTCGGACGGGTCGACGACACGCGCACGCTGGTCCTGAAGCAAGGCGCCGAGCGCGAACGGCTCTGGGACCTGAACCGCGATGCTTTCATCCGCGAGGCTGCCTCTGCGCAGACGGCGCATGCATGACGGCACGGCGACCCGCGGGCCGATGAAGATCGGCTTGCTCACGCATTCGGTCAACCCGCGCGGCGGCGTGGTCCACACCATCGAACTCGCGCATGCGCTGCACGATGCGGGGCACGAGGTCACGGTGATGGCGCCCGCCGCCCCGGGCCAGGACTTCTTCCGGCCCGTGCGCTGCGCCACCGAACTCGTGCCTGTCGGCGGCACGCCGCGCGACATGGTCGAGATGGTGGCGCAGCGCATCGAGGCCTATGTCGCCCATCTCTCGGTCCTGCTCGCGCGCCGGCGCTTCGACGTGCTGCATTGCCACGACGGCATCGGCGGCAACGCGCTGGCCACGCTGGCATCGCGCGGGCTCATCGGCGGCTTCACGCGCACCGTCCATCATCTCGACGACTTCGCCGACGAACGGTTGATGCGCTGGCAGGAACGCGCCTTCACGCAGGCCAGCCAGGTGTTCTGCCCGAGCCGCATGTGGCGCGACGTGCTCGCCCGGCAGCACGGCGTCGCCGCGCAGGAAGTCTGGAACGGCATCGACGCCGAGCGTTTCACGCCCATGCCTTCGACGGCGGATGCGGCGCTGGCCCGCGGGCTCGGCATCCGCGCCGAAGGCCCGGTGCTGCTGGCCGTCGGTGGCGTGGAAGAGCGCAAGAACACCTTGCGRCTGCTGCAGGCCTTCATCGGCCTGCGCGCCGGCGGCATGGACGCCCAGCTCGTGATCGCCGGCGGCGCCAGCCTGCTCGACCACACGCAGTACGCGCGCGATTTCGCCGCGCTCGCGCGCGACGCCGGGCTCCCCATCGGCCCCGGATTGCCGCTGCTGATCACCGGGCCCCTGGCCGACCAGGACATGCCGGGCCTCTATCGCCTGGCCGACGTCGTCGCCATGCCCTCGCTGCGCGAAGGCTTCGGCCTGGTGGTGCTGGAGGCGCTCGCCAGCGGCGTGCCGGTCGTCGTCTCGCGCATCGAGCCCTTCACCGAACACCTGGAGGAGGGCGATTGCAGCTGGGCCGACCCCTTCGATCCGGCCTCGATCGCGCGGGCGCTCGCGAAGGCGCTCGCCGCCCCATCCGCGGACCGCATCGCGCGCTCATCCGAACGTCTGGCCCGGCGCTTCAGCTGGCGCGCGAGTGCCGAGCGCCACCTCCAGCTCTACCGATATCACTGAGGAACACACACCATGCCCGTCATGCATTTCAGCGTCCGCTGGCCCGACCAGA
This sequence comes from Variovorax sp. 01T432, assembly GCF_056398605.1. Lineage (NCBI taxonomy): Bacteria > Pseudomonadati > Pseudomonadota > Betaproteobacteria > Burkholderiales > Comamonadaceae > Variovorax > Variovorax sp. 01T432. The sequence goes on along the minus strand of NZ_JBFTPS010000007.1, from coordinate 129,188 downwards.
GCGAGACGCGCTGCTATTCGCCTTCGCTCGTGATCCGGGACTACCTGTCCCCAGGCCAGCGCTATGCGCTCGACGACTTCGTCAGCCGCTCGCGCGAGGCGCTCGGCATCGCCTCCGAGCGCGTGCGCGCGAAGTACGGCTTCGCCTGCTCGCAGGCGATGGACCAGCTGGCCGAGATCGAGGCCATCGCCGGGCGCTTCGGCCAACTGCCCGATGCGCAGGTCACCGTCACCGCCTTCGACTGAACATCGAACGCTTCTTCAAGCCCCATCCACGAACAGGAGCCGCACCATGTCTCCCACTACCACCCACTACAGCGTCGTCATCGTCGGCGGCGGCCAGGCCGGCCTGTCGCTGAGCCATTGCCTTCAGCAGCGCGCCATCGACCACCTCGTCATCGAGAAGCGCAGCCTGGTCCACACCTGGCGCACGCAGCGCTGGGACTCGTTCTGCCTCGTCACGCCAAACTGGCAGTGCAATCTCCCCGGCTGGCCCTACGCCGGCAACGATCCGCATGGCTTCATGGTCAAGGACGAGATCAACACCTGGCTCGCCGGCTTCGTCGAGCAGGTCCAGGCGCCCGCGCTGGAGGGCGTGAGCGTGGAGAAGGTGTCGCGCGCCGGCGAGGCGGAGCGCTACACAGTCGACACCAGCGCCGGCCGCTTTACCGCCGACCAGGTGGTGATCGCCTCGGGCGGCTATCACAAGCCGGTAGTGCCGCGCATGGCCGAACGCCTGCCGGCCTCGGTGACCCAGTATCACTCGGCCCAATACCGCAACCCCGCGCAGTTGCCCGAGGGCGCGGTGCTGGTGGTGGGCTGCGGCCAGTCCGGCGCGCAGATCGCCGAAGACCTGCACCTCGCGGGGCGAAAGGTCCACCTCGCCACCGGCAACGCGCCGCGCTGCGCGCGCTTCTACCGCGGCAAGGATGTGGTCGACTGGCTCGCGGACATGAACTACTACGACATGCCGGTCACGCAGCATCCGCTGCGCGAAGGCGTGCGCGACAACACCAACCACTACGTGACCGGCCGCGACGGCGGACGCGACATCGACCTGCGCCGCTTCGCGCTGGAGGGCATGGAGCTCTACGGGCAGCTCACCGGCCTCGACGGCGACCTGCTGGAGTTCCAGCCCAACCTGCGCGAGCATCTGGACCAGGCGGACCGGACCTACAACGGCATCAACGCCTCCATCGACAAGTTCATCGACAAGAGCGGCATCGACGCACCGCCCGGCGAGCCGTACGTCCCCGTGTGGGAGCCCGCCGAGGAGCGCACCGCGCTGAGCCTGCGCGCCGCGGGCATCACGAGCGTGGTGTGGTGCATCGGCTTCCTGCCGGACTTCGCCTGGGTCGACGCGCCGGTGTTCAACGGGCGTGGAGAACCGGTGCACCTGCGCGGCGTGACGCATCAGGCGGGGCTCTATTTCCTCGGGCTTCCGTGGCTGCACACCTGGGGCTCGGGGCGCTTCTCCGGCGTGGCGCGCGATGCCGCGTATCTGGCGGAACAGATCGAGGCCCGGCGGCGCGCCGGTGTGCCCGTGACGTCGCTGGCCGCGCCGGCTTTCGCCTGAGGCGGCGCCAGCCTCAGGCGCGGATCTGCAAGGGCGCGAAGGACTTCACCAGGTCGTCCAGCGCCTTGATCTGGGCGAGGAAGGGCTCCAGCTGGTCCAGCGGCAAGGCGCTGGGGCCGTCGCACAGGGCGTTCGCCGGATCGGGATGGGCCTCCAGGAACAGGCCGGCCAGGCCCAGCGCCATGCCGGCGCGCGCCAGCTCGGCCACCTGTTCGCGCCGGCCGCCCGAGGCCGCCGCGCCGGCCTCGCGCTGCTGCAGCGCGTGGGTCACATCGAAGATTACGGGCAGGTCGCCTGTCACCTTCTTCATCACGCCGAAGCCCAGCATGTCCACCACGAGGTTGTCGTAGCCGAAGCAGGTGCCGCGGTCGCACAGGATGATCTGCTCGTTGCCCGCTTCCTTGAACTTCTCCACGATGTTGAGCACCTGCGACGGGCTCAGGAACTGGGGCTTCTTGATGTTGATGACCTTGCCCGTCTTCGCCAGCGCGACGACGAGGTCGGTCTGGCGCGCGAGGAAGGCCGGCAGCTGCAGCACGTCCACCACCTCCGCCACGGGCTGCGCCTGCCAGGGCTCGTGCACGTCGGTGATGAGGGGCACGCCGAAGGCGTCCTTCACGGCCTCGAAGATCCTCAGTCCCTCTTCGAGCCCGGGCCCGCGGTACGAATGGATCGAGGAGCGGTTGGCCTTGTCGAAGCTCGCCTTGAAGACGTAGGGGATGCCCAGCTTGCGCGTGACGCGCACGTATTCCTGCGCGCTGCGCAGGGCCAGGTCCCGCGATTCGAGCACGTTGATGCCGCCGAACAGCACGAAGCCGCCGCTGTTGCTGACTTCGAGCGTTGATTGGATGGTGATGGTGGTCAAGGGGTTCTCCGGTCGTCGAGCGTGCATTCTCGGACTTTGGGAACAGGACGCCGCCGGCCTCCATCCAATGGGCACAAGGGTCAGCCATGCAAGACATTCAAACCATTCCCGGCGCACAGCCTTCGCAGCCGCCGACCGACACCGAACTCGCGGCACGCGCGGCACGGGGCGAGGCCGACGCCTTCCAGCAGATCATGCGCAGGCACAACCGCCTGCTGTTCCGCACCGCGCGCAGCATCCTGCGGAACGACGAGGAGGCGCAGGAAGCAGTGCAGGAAGCCTATCTGCGCGCCTGGCGTGCGCTCGCGGGCTTCAGGGCGGATGCGAGGCTGTCGACCTGGCTGGTGCGCATCGTCGTCAACGAAGCCCTGGGCCGCATCCGTCGGGATGGCAGTGCGCAAATCATTCCGCTGGACGCCGCCATCGAAGCGTCCGAGACCCAAGGGGAGACCTGGATGCATGCCGACGCCAATGCCCAACCGGAACGCCAGGCCATGCGCGGCGAGATGCGCGGCCTGATCGAAGCCGGCATCGACGCCCTGCCCGAGGCCTTCCGTACCGTGTTCGTGCTGCGGGCGGTGGAGGACCTGAGCATCGAGGAGGTGGCGGCCGCGCTGCAGATCCCGGAGGCCACCGTGCGCACGCGCTTCTTTCGCGCCCGCGGCCTGTTGCGCGAGGCCTTGTCGCGCGAGGTCGACATCGCGATGGGCGGTGCGTTCGGCTTCGACGGCGCGCGCTGCGACCAGATCATCGCGCGCGTCATGGCCTCCCTGCCGGCGCGCGAACCCGATCCGAAGCCCTGATTCCCGAATCCCGTTTTTCTTACCCACGAGGAGATTTCATGTCGTTCTTTCTGATGCCCACACCTGTCGCCGCGCGGCGCCTGTTCCTGGGCCGTTCCGGTCTGCTGCTGTCCGGTGCCGCGGTCGCGCTGCTGGCCGGCAACGACGCACTGGCCGCCAAGGCCGGCGGCGCCACCAAGGGCGATGTGCAGATCCTCAACACGGCGCTGGGCGCCGAACTCGAAGCCATCGCGGCCTACCAGGTCGGCGCCGAGAGCAAGCTGCTGGAAAAGCCGGTGCTCGACCTCGCGCTGAGCTTCCAGGGCCATCACAAGGCCCATGCGGAGTTGCTGGAACAAACCGTCGCCAAGCTGGGCGGCAAGGCCGTGACGGCCAAGGCGAAGTACGACTTCCCCGTCGAGCAGCTGAAGTCGCAGGCCGACGTGCTGCGCTTCGCCGCCAAGCTGGAGCAGGGCGCGGTCAGCGCCTACCTGGGCGCGGTGCCGCTGTTCGGCAACCGCGATCTGGCCAAGGCCGCCGCGAGCATCCTGGGCGACGAGGCGATGCACTGGGCCGTGCTGCGCCAGGCCCTGGGCGAGGTGCCGGTTCCTTCGGCATTCATGTCGTGAGCACGCGCCGCTGGGGCCGCATGGCACTGGCGGGCGCGATGGCGATCCTCGCAGCCGCATCGGCGCAGTGCGCGCCGGATGCGCTGCGCGGCGAGCAGGTCTATGCGCGCTGCCTCGCCTGCCATGCGCTTGCCACGGATCGCGTGGGGCCGCGTCATTGCGGCCTCTTCGGGCGGCTCTCCGGCAGCGTGCCCGGGTTCGCCTACTCGCCGGCCATGAAGAAGGCCAGGATCGTGTGGGACGAGAAGACCCTCGACCTCTTCCTGGCGAACCCGCTCAAGATGGTGCCGGGCACCGCCATGACCTACGACGGCGTGCCCGACCGGAAGGACCGGGCGGACCTGATCGCCTACCTCGAGCAGGCCGGCGGCTCGCCCGAATGCAAGGCGCGGGCGCCCTGAACGCCGCGCCCGCCGGCCGCTAGACCGCCATGATCGACACGGCCTTGGTGACCAGGTAGGCCTCCATGGCTTCGGGGCCGCCTTCGGAGCCGTAGCCCGAATCCTTCACCCCGCCGAAAGGCATCTCCGGCGAGGGCGCGGCGGGCTGGTTGATCCACAGCATGCCCACTTCCATCTGCTGCGAGAGCAGATGCGCGTTCTTGATCGACTTCGTGAAGGCGTAGCCGGCCAGCCCGAAGGGCAGGCGGTTGGCTTCGGCGATCGCTTCCTCGAGCGTGTCGAAGCCGCGGATCGCGGCCACCGGGCCGAAGGGCTCGTTGTTGAACACGTCGGCTTCCAGCGAGACGTCCGTCAGCACGGTGGGGGCGAAGAAGTTGCCTTCGGAGCCGATGCGCTCGCCGCCGGTCGCGATCTTCGCGCCGGTGGCCAGGGCGTTGTCCATCACCTTCGCCATCGCCGTCAGGCGGCGGGCGTTGGCCAGCGGGCCGAGCGTCGTGCCTTCGGCCAGGCCGTCACCCAGCTTCAGGCTCTGGGCGTGCTTGACCATGGCCTTGGCGAATTCTTCCTTGATGCTGTTGTGCACCAGGAAGCGCGTGGGCGAGATGCAGACCTGGCCCGCGTTGCGGAACTTGGCGCCGCCCGAAGCCTTCACGGCCAGGGCCACGTCGGCGTCCTCGGCCACGATCACCGGGGCGTGGCCGCCCAGCTCCATGGTCGCGCGCTTCATGTGGGCGCCGGCCAGCGCGGCCAGCTGCTTGCCCACGGGGGTCGAGCCGGTGAAGGTCACCTTGCGGATGATGGGATGCGCGATCAGGTAGTTCGAGATCTCCGCCGGGTCGCCGAACACCAGGCCTACCGTGCCCGCGGGCACGCCCGCATCGACGAAGGTCTGCAGCAGCGCCGCGGGCGAGGCGGGGGTTTCCTCCGGCGCCTTGACCAGGAAGGAGCAGCCGCTGGCCAGCGCCGCGCCGAGTTTGCGCACGATCTGGTTGATCGGGAAGTTCCACGGCGTGAAGGCCGCCACCGGGCCGAGCGCTTCCTTGATGACCAGCTGCTGCGCGGCCAGGTTGCGCGAGGGCACGATCCGGCCGTAGACGCGGCGGCCTTCGTCGGCGAACCACTCGATGATGTCGGCGCCGGCCAGCACCTCGCCGCGCGCTTCCGCGAAGGGCTTGCCCTGTTCCTGCGTCAGCAGGCCGGCGATCTCGGCGGCGCGTTCGCGCAGCAGGCCGGCGGCCTTGCGCATGGTGGTGGCGCGTTCGTTGGCCGGGATGCGACGCCAGGCCTCGAAGCCGCGTTGCGCGGCCGCCAGGGCGCGGTCGAGGTCGGGGATGCCCGCATGGGCCACCTTGCCGATGGCCTTGCCCGTGGCGGGATTGATCACGTTCAGGGTCTTGCCGCTCGCGGCGTCGCACCACACACCATCGATCAGCAGTCGGGTGTCGGTGTAGCTGGTTGGGGTCATGTCGGGGTCCTTGGAAACTTCGGGGATGTTGGCGCGTTCCGCGCGCGGCGGAGCTGGAGCATTATCGGCAAAGTGCCCGCGCCTCACCGATCCCACTCGTAGCGCACGCCCACCGTCGCCGCGCGTGGCGCGCCCGGCGCCAGGAAGAGCGCGGGCTGCGCCTGCTCGCCCGGCTGCAGCGGGCGCCCGCCGGGGAAGAGATCGAGGTTGCCGGCACCGTAGCTCGCCGAGCGCCGGTCCGTGAGGTTGCTGATGCGCAGGTAGGCCTGCCAGCGCGGATCGATCTGCCAGCTCGCGCGCGCATTGACGATCGCGCTGCCGCCGATGCGGCCGAGCTCGGGGCGGCTGCCGCTCTCGTTGCCGGCGACGACCTGCGAGCCCGAGACCAGCACATCGGCGCCCAGGCGAAGGGCGCCCGTCGCGCGCCATTCGACGCCCAGCTTGAGCAGCTGGCCGGGCAGCCCGGCGATGCGGGCGCCCGGCAGCACGAGGTTGGGCTGCTGCGGTGTGCTCAGCGGGCCGGGCAGCGTCTCGGTGCTCTCGTAGGTCGCGCGCAGGTAGGTGTAGTGCGCATACCACTGCCATTCCTTGCCGCGCCAGCGCGCCGACAGCTCCAGGCCCTGCCGCAAGGTCTGGCCGACGTTGGTGAAGTAGCCCGCCTGCGAAGTGCCGGAGCGCACGAAGAGGATGTCGTCCCGGCTCGCCGTCCTGAACAGGGCGCCCGAGAGCTGGAGCCCCTGGCCCGCGCGGGACCGGATGCCCAGTTCCAGGGTGCGCGCGACCACTTGCCGGAGGTACGGGTCGGCCTGCAGTCCCGTGGGCAGGGTGCAGGGCCGGGCCGGGTCGGCGCAGCCCAGCTCGATGGAGGTGGGCACGCGGGTGCCTTGCGACAGGCTGCCGAACAGGTTCCAGCCCGCGTCCAGGGCATGGGTCAGGCCGAGTGCCGGATTGAACTTGCCGTAGGTGAAGGATTCGCCGACCAGGGGCGCGGGCGTGCCGAGCTCGTTGCTCAGGCGGGTCTGGTTCCATCGGCCCGAGAGCGTGAGATGGGTTTGCGGCGTCAGCGCGATGACGTCGGTGGCGAAGATGCTGAAGGTGCGGCTCCTGCCGCGCAGGGCGACCGACTGTTCTTCGGGCGCCGAGGGGTCGGCCGAGGCGACGCGCGACGCGTCGAAGAAGCCTTCCTGCTCGAACTGGTCGTAGCTCGTGCGGTTGGCCATGATCTCGGTACCGAGGGCCATGCGATGGGTATCGGTGTTGCGCGACCACTGGAGGCCCGCGCCGGCGCCGCGCTGCCGGGTCGACGTCCGGTTGATCACCGCGGTGTGCGTGATGTAGCCGGGGTCGTTGGGATCGCTGCAGGCCGGCGATTGCGGCGCCGATTCGCAGCCCTGCAGCCAATCGGACCAGGCGTCGTTGATGTCGCCGTTGCTGCCTTCTCGCTTCGAGCGTCGGTACCACGCCGACACCGACAGCTGGTCCCGCGCGTCGAGCGTGTGCCTGGCGCTGAAGGCCAGGAAGTCGGCGCTGTTGCGGGTGGTGTCGGAGAAGGTGTAGCCCGCGCCGCGGTCCGCGGCGTACAGGCCCTCGCTGACCAGTCCGTTGCCCGCGAGCTGGCTGCTCGCATGGCTGTAGCTCAGGGTCCAGTCGGTGCCCGCCGTCTCGCGTCCGAGCTTGAGGAAGAGATTGCCCAGGTGTCCCGGCGAGCGCTGGCGCCATCCGTCCTCGTCGAACAGCGTCGCGGCCACGTAGCCGTGCCAACCCTCGCCCCACTGGACGCCGTGGCCGAAGTCCAGGCGGCGCCGGCCGAAGCTGCCCACCGACAGATCCATCTCGGTGCCCGGGTGCGTGAGGCCCGACTTGGTGGTCAGCACCAGCGCGCCGCCCAGCGTGTTGAGGCCGTAGAGTGGATTGGAGCCGGGCACCAGGGTCAGCGTCGAGATCGCCGCTTCGGGCAACAGGTCCCAGTTCATGACGTCGCCGAGCGCCTCGTTGAAGCGCACGCCGTCGACATAGACCGACAGCCCCTGCGAGGAGCCCAGCAGCGGAGAGAGGCGGTGGCCCCTGTAGTTCAGGTCGAGCTGGAACGGGCTGCCCTGGATCTCGTTGACGCTGATACTGCCCATCTGCTGCCTCATGAAGTCCGGCAGGTTGGCGCTGTGCGCCCGCTCGATGGCGCCGTCGTCTTCCACCTGCACGTTCCCGGGGTACGCGTCCCGCGACAGGTAGATGCCGCCCGGCAGCGGGGTCTGGCCGATCACCTCGACCGTGGACAGGGAGCGCACGCGGTCCTCTTCATCGTCGGCCTGCGCCAGTGCCGTCCCCGGAAGGACCAAGGCCGCCAGGAGCAGCGCCTTCATCGAATGGCGACGCCCCACGGCAGCTTGCCGACGGGAACGTCGAGCAGCCGCTGCCTGCGGTCGGTGTCGATCACCGTGACGCTGCCCGAGCGGCCGCAGGCGACGTACAGCTTCTTGCCGTCGGGCGTGAGCGCCATGTTCCACGGCCGCTGCCCGACGGGGATCGTGGCGACGACCGTGCCGCTGGCCACATCGATCACCGACACGCTCGCTTCGCCGCCGTTCGACACGAAGACCCGCTTGCCGTCGGGATGCACCGCGATGCCGTTGCTGCGCTTGCCGGCGCGGATGGTACGCAGGATGGTGAAGCGCGCGGCGTCGATCACGTACACCTCGTCGGCGTTCTCGGCGGCAACGTAGGCGCGCTGCCCGTCCGGCGAGAAGCCGATGCCCCGCGGCCGGGCACCGACCGGCACCTGCGCGACCTGCGCGCGCTTGTCGAGGTCGATGACGTCGACCGCCTCGCCTTCCTCCGCGCTCACGAACACATGGCGTCCGTCGGGCGAGAAGACCGCGTGCTCCGGGTTCTTGCCGCGCACCGTCACCGTGAAGGCCTTCCGGTTGGTGCGGGTGTCGACGAAGACGACGTCGTTGGATTCCTCCACCGCGACCGCCACCCAGCGGCCGTCCGGCGAGATGCCGACACCCTCCGGCGATTCACCCAGGTCGATGCTGCCGGACATCGCCCGCTTCTCGAGGTCGATCGTCACAAGCCGGTTGTTCGGCTGGTCGCTCACATAGGCGGTGCGCCCGTCCGTGCTGACCGCGGTGCCGCGCGGCTTGCTGCCGGCGGGAATGTCGGCCACCACCTTGTCGGTCTCGGTGTCGATCACGCTGAGGGTGCCCGACCCTTCGTTGGGCACATAGGCGAAGGTGGCCGCCGCGGCCGTGGCCATCGACAGGACGAGCGAGCAGGAGAACACGAACAGGCGCGGGAAGCTTCGACGACGTGACATGCGGACTCCTGGTGCGAAACAAGGGGCGGCCGGGCGCCGCTACAACAACATGCGCGAGAAGACGGTGTCGCGATCGACCAGCGCATGTTTGAGGGCGGCGAGCACGTGGACCGCGATCAGCGCGCAGAACACATAGGCGGTCGCGAGGTGGATGCCGCTGAAGACCGCGTAGAGCCGCGGCGAGTCCGGCCCCCAGGACGCCCACTGAATGCCGAAGAAGCGGATGCCGAAGCGGCTGAAGTTCGACGCGGTGAAGCCCGACAGCGGCATCAGGAGCATGCATGCGTACAGGGCCCGGTGAGCCGCCCGCGCCGCCTGGCGCTCCCAGGGGTCCATGGAGGCCGGCCATGCGGGAGGACGGTGCGACAGGCGCCATGCCAGGCGGGCGCCGATCAGCACGGCCAGCACGATGCCGAAGGACTTGTGGAGATTGATGGTGCCGCTGCGCGCGGGTGTCCCGCGCGGGGCGATGCTGTCCAGAAGGAATCCAAAGGCGATCTGCCCCAGCAGGGCCAGGCCGATCAGCCAGTGCAAGGACACGGCGGTGCGAGTGTAGTGCTGCGATGGGCCGGCGGGTGGCATGTCGCGCATCGACCGCATCGGCTCAGAGCCCGACCAGGTAGTGGGCGAGGTTCTCGATGTCCTGGTCGCTCAGCGTGTTGGCGACACTCGTCATGTTGCCGGCGTCGTTGGTTCGCCGCCGCGTCTTGAAGTCGGTGAGCTGCTTGACGATGTAGTCGTAGTTCTGCCCCGCCACGCGCGGGATCTCGTTCTGGCCGGTGAAGCCGCCCAGGTGGCACATGGTGCAAAGGGTCTCGTCCGCCTTGAGCTTGCCCTGCGCGGCCTTTCGCGCGTCGGCGGCGAAGCTCTGGCGCGGCGGCTTCAGGCTGGCGAAGTAGTCCGACAGCTCGTGCATCTCGTCGCGCGTCATTCCCGCGACCATCGGCGTCATCAGCTCGTTCGACCGGCGACCCTCCTGGAAGTCCTTCAACTGGAGGTAGAGGTAGCGGGACGTCTGCCCGGCCAGGATCGGATAGGCAGCCTGCAGCGGCGGCTTGCCTTCCAGTCCGTGGCACGCGGCGCAGGTGGCGGCCTTGGCCGGCATGGGAAGCGCCGCGGGCGCCGGACCCTGCGCTCGCGCGGGGCCGCCCGCCCACAGCGCGAGCGCCATGGCGGCGATCACTGCGAAGCGCTGTGTGGTATCGGTGCGAGCCAAGGCCGTTTCAACTTCAGGGCAGCGCGAACACGTAGACCGAATTGCCGCGCTTGTAGTCCAGCTGCGTGTTGCCGCCGGCCGCCACCGCGACGTACTGCTTGCCCGCGGCCATGTACGACACGGCTGGCGCGTTGACGCCGGCGCCGCACTGGTACTCCCAGAGCTTCTTTCCCGTCTTGGCATCGAAGGCCCGGAACAGCCCATTGCCCTCGCCGTTGAAGACGAGGTTGCCGGCGGTGGCGAGCACGCCGCCGATCAGCGGCTGCTCGGTGTCGAACTTCCAGGCCACCTTGCCGGTGTCGAGATTGACGGCGGCCAGCCGGCCCCATTGCTTCTCGTCCGGAATCACCTTGAAGGCGCCGCCCAGCCAGAGCTTGCCGCCCGGGTACTTGGCTTCCTCGACGTGGTAGGTCATGGGCTGGTGCAGGTTCGCGGCATACACCATGCGCAGCTTCGGATTGATGGCCATCGGGCTCCACTCGACGCCGCCGTTCGCGCCCGGCAGCATGCGCGCGCCGTCCTTGGTCGGCAGCACCCACATGTTCTCCTGCGGGATCATCGCTTCGCTGAAGCGGATCAGCTCGCCGGTGGCGCGATCGTGCACGTAGACGTGGCCCGTCTTGCCGCCATGGATGGCGACCTTGCGCATCTTGCCGTCCTTGCCCATGGCATCGGTCAGGATCACCGGGGAGACCGCGTCCAGGTCCCATACGTCGTGCGGCACGTACTGGAAGTGCCACTTGTAGGCGCCGGTGTTGAGGTCGACCGCCACCATCGAGTCGGTGTAGAGGTTGTCGCCGGGGCGCTCGGCGCCGTAGAGATCGGGGCTCGGATTGCCGACGACGAAGAAGGCCGTGTTGCTCTCCTTGTCGACCGCGGGCGCCATCCACACGCCGCCGCCCAGTGTCTTGTAGAAGTCGGCGCTCTTGGCGAGCTGCGCCTTCTCGGCGGCGATGTCGCGGTGCAGGTCTCGCTGGGTCGCATCCTTGGTGGCCCACACGCCTTCATGGCCTTTCTCGGGCACCGTGTCGAATGTCCACAGCAGCTTGCCGTCCTTGGCGTCGTAAGCCTTCACGAAGCCGCGGATGCCGTACTCGCCGCCGTTGGTGCCGATCAGCACCTTGCCGTCGACCGCCACCGGCGCCATCGTCTCCGAATAGCCGGCTTCGGGGTCGCCGATCTGCACCGACCAGAGCACCTTGCCGCTCTTCGCATCGAAGGCCATCAGCTTGGCGTCCAGCGTGCCCATGTAGAGGACGTCGCCCATGATGGCGACCCCGCGATTGTTCGGGCCGCAGCAGTAGGTCGTGACCGGACCCATCTTGTGCTTGTAGTGCCAGAACTCCTTGCCCGTCACCGCGTCCAGCGCGTAGATATGGTTGTAGGAGGTCGTGATGTACATGATGCCGTCGACGACGATGGGCGCGGTCTCCATCGACTCGAGGACTTCGGTCTGGAAGGTGAAGGCCGGCCGGAGCCTGGCGACATTGGCGGTGTTGATCTGCGCCGCCGGGTAGTACCGCGTCTGCGCATAGTTCATGTTCGAGAGCAGGAAGTTCGCCGAGTCCCCGGTGGCCGCATCGAGCTGGCGCTGCGACACGGAGATCGGTTTGGGCACCGGCGCGCCGGTGGCGCCGGCTTGTCCGGCAATCTCCGTCTGGCCGAGGGCAGCGCCGGACAGACAGAGCAGGGTGGCGATGGCAACGAGCGACCGATTGCCTTCGTGCGGGAGCTTGAGTCGATGCATGCAGGTCTCCTCGGGCTTATTTGATGCCCTTGTCCACCGCTGCGGTCCGGGAGCCGGGTACCGCAAGGCAACGCGCAGTGACGGTGGGGAGCGTCTGCTGGCGGGTGCCTCCTCATAGGGAGTTCATATCCGTCTTGCCTCGCTTGCAAGCGTAGCTCTATTGATGTCCACTGAACAGAGGGATGTTTGGGTGGGTTGCAGAATTCGTTGATGGGGGACAAGGAAATGATTCGATCGACCGCAAGGCCCGTGATGACCCTGATGCGCTGGGCCGCCGCCGCGTTTATAGGGGCATGCGTCGCGCAAGCCGCCGCGCAGCCCGAGACGCATCCGAACGCCAACGCGCAGCTCCTCGTCGCGGCGCGGCAAAGCGAGATGACGCAAGTCCGGCACCTGCTCGCCGAAGGAGCCGTTGTCGACTCTCGCAATCGCTTCGGCAGGACCGCGCTCTACATCGCATCCGAGAAGGGCAATGCGGAGATGGTGGCGGCGCTGATCGATGCCGGTGCCAACGTCAACCTGGCGTCGATCGAGGGTGTCACGCCGCTGATGGCCGCCAGCTACGGCGGCAATGCCGAGGTCGTGAAGCGCCTGCTGGCCGCGGGCGCCCGCGCCGACCCGGTGGACCGCATGAACAAGCCGGCTGCCGTGTATGCGGCGGCGCAGGGCAAGGCCGAGGCGCTCGGTGCGCTGCTGGCAGCCGGCATCGACGTCAACGCCACCTACGAGCACAAGCTGACGCTGCTCATGTGGGCGGCCGGCCAGGGGCAGCCCGAGGCCGTCCGGCTGCTGCTGGCGCGCGGCGCCGATACGAGCCTGCGCGACGACCGCGGCCTGACGGCCCTCGAGATCGCGCGCGGCGCCGGCAAGGAAGCGGAGGCGCTCTCGGCAGGTCTTCGCTGAACGGGCGTCGCGACGCGGTCCATGCCCTGCGTTCGGCGACCCGCCGTGTTCGGGTCCCCCCGCGCCTGCCCCGCTTCGGACCCCTCCGTAGAATCGCGGCCATGGCAGCTCGCGACAGACTCGTTCCAATCATCGTCGCCTGCCCGCTCTTCCTGCAGAACCTCGACACCTCGGTCATGGCCACGGCGCTGCCGAGCATCGCCCGCTCGCTCGACGTGGAGGCGCTGCACCTCAACCTCGCGATCACCTCCTACCTGCTGAGCCTGGCGGTCTTCCTGCCGCTGAGCGGCTGGCTGGCCGAGCGCTTCGGCGCCAAGCGCGTGTTCTGCTGCGCCATCGCCTTCTTCTCGCTCGGCTCGGCCCTGTGCGGCGCGGCCACTTCGCTGGCGTCACTGGTCGTGTTCCGCATCATCCAGGGCCTGGGCGGGGCGATGATGGTGCCGGTGGGCCGCCTGATCCTGCTGCGCAGCGTGCCCCCCTCGCGCATCGTGGCGGCCATGGTCTGGTTCACCGTGCCGCCGACCATCGGCCGCATGATGGGGCCGCTGCTGGGYGGCGCCATCGTCACCTGGACCTCCTGGCGCTGGATCTTCCTGCTCAACGTGCCCTTCGGCCTGCTCGGCATCGCCATGGCGATGCTGTTCATCGACGGCGCGGAGGAGGCGCACGAGCGGCGGCCCTTCGACGCTGTCGGCTTCGCGCTGCTGGCCCTGGGCCTGACCGGCCTCATCGGCGGGCTGGAGACCGTGGGCAAGGCAATCGTGGCCGGCTGGCTGACGGGCGCGGTGATCGCGATGGGCGTGCTGGTCATCGGCCTCTACCACCTGCGCAGCCGCGGCAGGACCCACCACATCATCGATTTCGGCACGCTGCGGTACTTCACCTTCCGCACGTCGATCATCGGCGGCACGCCGCTGCGCATCGCCATCGGCGCGTCGCCCTTCCTGCTGCCGCTGATGCTGCAGCTGGGCTTCGGGCTCTCGCCGCTGGACTCCGGCCTGCTGACGGTCGCCACGGCCGTCGGCTCGCTGGCCACGCGCACCGTCATGGCCCGGGCGATCCGCCGCTTCGGCTTCCGTTCGCTGCTGATCGGGGCCACGACGCTGACCAGCCTGCTGTATGCGAGCTACGGCCTGTTCCGGCCCGGGACGCCGCACGTGCTGATGTTCTGCACGATGATGCTCGGCGGCCTGTTCAACTCCATGGGCATGGTGGCCATGCAGACGCTGGGCTTCTCGGAGATTCCGAAGCCGCTCATGAGCCACGCGACCACGCTGTCGAGCATGGCGCAGCAGCTCTCGCTGAGCTTCGGCGTGGTGCTCGGCGCCTCGCTGGTGAGCGCGGCGGCATGGTGGCACGGGGGCGACTCGGCGCACCTCGCGGCGCGCGATTTTTCGCCGGCCTTCGTGGTCGTGGGGGCCATGACGCTGCTGTCGCTCCTGTTCTTCGTGCGCCTGAGTCCGCAGGAGGGCGCCGACATGCGCTGACCCGGGGCGAGCGACAAGCAGGCATGATGCGCGGGGTCAAGCAACACAACATTCCATAACTCTGCTGGAGACAACAGTGAACCCGATCGAGAAAAGAACAATAGCCAAGATCAGCTGGCGGCTGCTGCCGCTATTGATGGTGTCCTACTTCATTGCCTACCTGGACCGCGTGAACCTCGGCTTCGCCGGGGCGGCGATGTCCAAGGACCTGGGCTTCACGGCCGCCGTGTTCGGCAGCGCGGCGGGCATCTTCTTCATTGCCTACTTCCTCTTCGAGGTGCCGAGCAATCTGGCGCTCGAACGCTTTGGTGCCCGCCGATGGATCGCGCGCATCATGTTCAGCTGGGGCGTCATTTCCGCCGCCCAGGCCTGGGTGGGCGGCGCGACGAGCTTCAACGTCGTGCGCTTCCTGCTGGGCATCGCCGAGGCGGGCTTCTTTCCGGGCGTCATCTTCTACATCACGCTCTGGTTCCCGGCGGCGTACCGCGCGCGCATCGTGGGCTGGTTCATGTTCGCGATTCCGATCTCCACCGTGATCGGGTCGCCGATCTCGGGTTTCATCCTGAACATGGAAGGCGTCGCGGGCATGCACGGATGGCAATGGCTCTTCATCCTCGAAGCCATTCCCTCGCTGGTGCTGACCTTCTTCGTGCTGTTCTACCTGCCCGACCGTCCGAAGGATGCCAAGTGGCTGAGCACGGAAGAACGCGATTGGCTCATGCAGACTCTGGGCGCCGAGCAGCGCAACCGCGAATCGCTGCACAAGATCTCGTGGAAGCAGTCGCTGACGAACCCGCGCGTGATTGCGCTGGGCTTCGTCTACATGGGCATCACGGTGCCGCTGTATGGCCTGAGCTTCTTCCTGCCGCAGATCATCAAGGGCTTCGGCGGCCTCGGCAACGTGGAGATCGGCTTCATCAACGCCTTCCCTTACCTCGTCGGCGCCATCGCCATGGTGTTCTGGACGCGCTGGTCGGATGCGAAGCGCGAGCGCAAGTGGTTCCTTCTGGTGCCGCTGGCCTGCATCTTCGTCGGCTTGATGCTGGCCGCGGAAACCAGTGCCCCGGTGCCCAAGATGGCGGCCGTGAGTCTGGCCGCGTTCGGCATCTTCAGCGCGCTGCCGATGTTCTGGACCCTGCCCACCGCCATCCTCAGCGGCACGGCGGCCGCGGCCGGCATCGCATGGATCAATTCGATCGGCAACCTGGGCGGCTACATCGGCCCGACGATCTTCGGCACGCTCAAGGACAAGATGGGCAATGACATCTACGCGGTGATGTTCCTGGCGGCGCTTTCGGCGCTCGCCTGCGTGCTGGTCCTGATCATCGGACACGACGCGAAGTCGGAAGGCACGGCGGCCCGGGTTCCGGCCTGAGTCCGGAGCGCGGCCATGGCGCCGCGCACGGGGACATTCGCCGTTGGCGGCGGAACCGACACTTCCTGCTGACATCGGCCGATCGCCCGGTCGGGGACGCGCTTTCACGGCGTTCACTTCTCCCACATATGTCACGCTAGCGCCTCGCGGCGTTGCCGCACATGAGAGAACGAGCCTCATGCTGCGTCTTCCTTACCGGATTCGCTCCTACCCCATGCATACACGCAAACTCCTGGGCCTCGCGGCCTGCGCCTCCCTGAGCCTGTTCCTGGCCGCATGCGGCGGTGGCGGTGGCGGTGGGGACGCATCGCCTCCCGCTGCCGCCACCCAGGCAGGCGCGGCGCCATCCAAGGTCACCGGTACGGTGGCCTACGGCCATCCAGTGGCCGCGCAGAGCATCCAGGTCCTGGACTCGGCGGGCCGCGTCTGCGCGAAAGCCACCACTGCGATCGATGGCAGCTATTCCATGGACACCAGCGGCTGCGCCCCAGGCGCCGCGGCGTTCTTCGTGGCGGGTTACACCACGCCGAGCGGCGCGCCTCTGGATGCGGTGGCCATTCCCGCACAGGGAACGACCATCGTCGATGGCGTCGTGAACATCAATCCGCTGACCACCTTGATGGCCTACGCGGCCGCGGGCTTCGCCGCGAACGCCGCGACGCCGGTCGACAACGACCAGGTGCTGGCGCTCCTGCCGCGGATCACGGCCGCGCAATACCAGCAGGCGAGGGCCTCGGTCCTGATCGCGCCGCTGTTGCAAATCCTGCAGGCGCGCTATGGCGTCACCACCACCGGCTTCGATCCGACCACCGCACCCTTCGCGGCCAACGGCCAGGGCGTGGATGGGTTCTTCGACGATTTCCCGCTGACCGCGACCGCCACCAGCGTCCAGATCGCCGCGCCGTCGTCGGTCGGCGCGTTCGTGCGGGTGACCCTGCCCGCCGTGGCGGGAGGTAGTTCGACCATCACCTCGACAACGGCCTATACCATCGGTGGCAAGGTCTCGGGCCTGGCGGGCGGCTCGCTCACGCTGCTCATCAACGGTGCCGACCCATTCACCATCACAGCGGACGGCGCGTTCACCCTGCCCACCGCGGTCAGCAGCAGCTACTCGGTCACCGTGGGCACGCAGCCCACCGGGAAGGTGTGCACGGTTTCCAACGGTGCCGGTTCCGGTGTCACGGCCAATGTCTCCGACCTCAGTGTCACCTGCGCCACGAAGACCTTCACCGTGGGCGGCAGCGTCACCGGCCTGGGCAGCGGCAAGCATGTCACGCTGAACAACGGCGGCGCCGATCCGACCCTGGTGAGCGCCAATGGCACATTCACCTTCGCCATTCCCGTGGCCTACAACGGCGGCTATGCCGTGACCGTGGCGACCCAGCCGACGGGCCAGACGTGCACGGTCTCCGGCGCCTCGGGCACGAGCGTCGTCGCCAACGTCGCCAGCGTGAGCGTGAACTGCTCGGCGAACACCTACACCGTCGGCGGCACGGTCAGCGGCCTGGCCAGCGGCACGCAGGTCACGCTGAACAACAACGGCGCCGATCCGACCACCGTCACCGCCAACGGCTCCTTCGTCTTTGCGACGCCCGTGGCCTACAACGGCAGCTATGCCGTCACCGTGGGCACCCGGCCCACGGGGCAGAACTGCGTCGTCTCCAGGGGCTCGGGCTCCGGCATCGTGGCCAACGTCACGCTTGTGAGCGTCGTGTGTTCCGCGCGGCCGGTGTATATCTACGTGCCGAACTACGGCGGCGGCAATGTGCTGGGGTACAGCGTCAATCCCACCACGGGCGCGTTTGCCTCCATTCCCGGGAGCCCGTTCCCCGCGGGGGCGCAGGACCGCTGGATCACGACCAACCCGGCCGGGACCTTCGCCTATGCGACGAACCAGAACGACAACACCGTCTCGGCCTACAGCATCAACCCCTCGACGGGCGCGCTCGTTCAGGTCGCGGGAGGTCCGTTCGCGACGGGCGCAACCCCTGTTTCCATCACCATCCATCCGGCAGGGACCTTTGCCTATGTGGCAAACGCCAACGGCAACACTGTCTCGGCCTACAGCATCGACGCCACCACGGGCGCGCTCACGGCTGTGCCGGGAAGCCCGTTCCCCGCGGGCGCGGGCCCGTCCAAGGTGGCGATCAATCCCGCGGGGACCTTCGCCTATGTGACGAACGCGAACGACAGCACGCTCTCGGCCTATGCCATCGACGCCACGACGGGCGCGCTCACGGCGGTGCCGGGCAGCCCCTTCGCCAACGGGACGCCACCCGCGGCCATCACGGTCAATCCGGCGGGGACCTTCGCCTATGTGACGAACGGGCAGGCCAGCGTGTCGGCCTATGCCATCGACCCGGTCACGGGTGCGCTGAGTCCGGTCGCGGGCAGTCCGTTCACCGCGTCCTATACCGGATGGATCTGGCAATCCATCGCGGTCAATCCGGCGGGCACCTTCGCCTATGTGGGGTCGGGAAACGGCGGCCAGTTGCTGACCTTCAGCATCGATCCCGTCACGGGTGCGCTCACCTCCGTTCCGGCCAACTCGTATGGCACGGTCGGCTCCAACTACGCCACCTTCAATTCGTCGGGGACGCTGGCCTACGTGGCGAACGCATGGGTGCTCAGCGTGTCGGTGGTCCGCGTCGACCCCGTCACCGGCGCGCTCACGGATATACCGGGGAGCCCGTTCTCCGTCGGTGCGCGGCCCTTTGATATCGCGGTGGTGCAGCCTTGATGCGCAGGCCCCGAGGCCTTGTGTCACAAGGCCGTGGAATCCCGGGCCGCCAGTTCATCGTGCACTGACTTGACGGCCGTGTCCGCGGCCTCGACGCGGCGCTTGAGTTCCGTGTTGACGAGAAGCAGCAGGGCACTGAGCTCGTGGCGGTTGACGGGGATCTCTGTGCTGTCGAGCGGCTTGAAGGGCGCGATGAGCGCTTCAAGGCAGTCATAGGCGCGGCGTGCTTCCTCCAGGTTGGACAGTTCGTCGACGGCATTCAACGCAAGCTTTGCGGCGCTGCGCAGACGTTGCGTCAGGGAGTCTGCGCTGGGGCTGGGGGGCGCTTTGCTGCGGGAAGCAGCAGCCCGGCTGCGGGATGGAGAGAGTTTGGAAGAACGCGCGGATGCGCGAGCGGGACCAGCCATGAAAGCCTCCTGAAGCTTCGAATTGCCATAGTCGACGCGCCCGCCCTCAAGCGAGGCGGCAGCGTGCAGAGCTTCAGCGGGCTTCCAAACCCGATCACGCCTTCTTTGGACGCGACCGGCGCAGTATATCCAGGGCCTCAGGCCGTCGCCCACGCGATCGGCGGCACGCCCGAGCGTCGCTCCTCGCCCTTCATCGGGCGCTCGTCAGCAGCCCCCTGGGCCTCGGGCAACACGAACTGGTCGATCAGCGCATCGAGGTCCTTTGCCTGGTGCCGCAAGCCTTCCGAAGCCGCGGCAGACTCCTCGACAAGCGCCGAATTCTGCTGCGTCATGTGGTCCAGCTGCGCGATGGCGGTGTTGATCAGCCCGATGTCCCGGGTCTGTGCAAGGGTCGCGGCGTTGATGGCGCTGACCGTGCCGGCCACCTCCTGGATGGATTCGACAATGCGCGACATGGTCTGGCCCGCGCGGTCGACCAGCGCGGTGCCCGCTTCGACGCCTTGGACCGACGCCGAGATCAACTCCTTGATTTCGCGCGCCGCAGTGGCCGATCGCTGCGCCAGCTGCCGCACCTCCGCCGCGACCACCGCGAAGCCCCGGCCCGATTCACCGGCGCGCGCGGCTTCGACCGCGGCGTTGAGCGCCAGGATGTTGGTCTGGAAGGCAATGCTGTCGATCACCCCGATGATGTCGACCACCTTGCCGGAGGAGCGCTGGATGTCCTGCATGGTGCTGACCACCTGCGAGACCACATCGCCGCCATCGAGCGCGACGGCGGCCGCGGCGCTCGCCATCGTCTCCGCGTTGCGCGCAGCCTCGCCGGACTGCTCGACCTTGCGTATCACCTGCTCGAGCGCCGCCGCCGTCTGCTGCAGGCTGGCAGCCGCCTCTTCGGTTCGCACGGACAGATCGGAATTGCCGTGGGCGATCTCGTGGGCACCGACGCGCACGCCTCGCACGGACTCGCGCACGCGCAGGACCAGTTCGCGCAAGGCGCCCTGCATGCTTCCGAGCGCCAGCAGCATCCGGCCTGCTTCGTCCCGGGCATGCCCTTCGATGTCCTCGCGCAAATCGAGGCTGGAGACCCGGACGGCTGTTTCGCTGGCCACCCGGATGGGGCGGCAGATGCTGCGCACCAGCCAAAGGGTCAGCCCCACGCCCAGCGCAATCGCGGCCGCGCTGAAGAGCGCCAGGGCCATGCGTGCGGAAGCGCTCAGTTCCGCGATCTGCTGGCCAGCCGCGTCGATGGCTTGACGCCGCGCTTGCGCAAGCCCTGCAAGAGCAGCGAGCAGCGCGGCTGAACTGGGTTGGAAGCGCTGCGCGTACACGGCGCGGATGCGCTCCGTGAGACCGGAATCCCGTGCGGCCACGAGCTCCTTGACGGCCACCTTGAAATCCTGGCCCGTGGCCTCGGTCTGCGCCAGGAGCGCGCGATCCGAGGCGGTCGGCAGGCGCCCGCCCAACTGGGTCAGAAGTTCGCTGTAGCGGGCCTCGGTCGCCTGGATGTCGGCGGCCAGAGCCTCCCCGACCTCCGGCTCGGAGCTCAGCGCCATGGCCTTGTAGCGTGCCGCGTTGATGGCCTGGAGACGATAGGCGTCCGCCACCATGCGCTCGGACTCGACGTCCTGCCCGACGGCCTTGCGCGTCGCCGCATCCACCCTGGACAGCGACCAGATGCCGATGGCTGAGCCCGCCAGGGTCAGAAGCAGAACGGCGGAGAAGGCGGCCAGCAGGCGTCGGCCAAGGATGTTGGATGAGCTTGTGATGGAGTTGGTGGTCACGGGCAGGTGCGCCCTCCGCCCTTCGCGGGCGGAGGAAGACTGGAAGTTGGCAAATTCGCCATGCGGATTGGAGCAACAGTCTGTTACCGGCTCTTGACGCGAATCATGGGTCGCAGCAGCGAGGCCTGGCCGAACTTCTCCACAACGGCTCGCTGAGCACCATGCTTCTTTCGTGGGCGTTCAGCGGCAGCGCCCGCTGGTCAACGATTCATGGCGATAGGAGTGGGGTTCTCCACAAAGTTGTCCACCGCTTCGGTGGAGAACTTCGCCGAGCCATGCCGTCTATCCAAGCTGACCAGACGCTGAATTCCGGCAATTTCCCCGATAACCCCGCCCATGCGGCGCACGGCGTCCTTTCGGCATGATGCCGCGCAGCGTTTGGGAGTGTCGATGATTGAGCGGGCCGAGAAATTTGCCGCCGAGATGTTGCGTCTCGCGGAAGGGCGGGCGGTTTATACGGATATGTTGGATTGGGCTTTCTCGGTATGGCCTGTCCACAAGGAGCGCGACCCCGCGGAGATCGCGAAGCTCGAGTTCCGAAACGCGGCCGAGGATGACTAGTTCGCGGCGGCGCGACTTTTTCGGCCGATCCCTGCGGTCTGCGGTTTCTCGCGGGGGGGTCAGGTGAGGGTCAGCGCATTCCCTGACGGCCAGACGGCCTCCGGGCCTTGGCGCAATGTCTCGTCCTGGCGCACGATGCACGCATGGAGAACGTCGGCGGTGCGCGCGTGATGAGGCAGTTCGCTTTGCGCGGAACGTGCGCCGCCGGAGTAATCAATGGCAACCAGCACAGGCGAAATGGGCTCGGCCTTCAGTGACTGGCAGGCGCTGTCACTGGCGTATGAGACCGGCATCGAGGCGCTGCGACAGCGCGAGCCAGGCGCGGCGGACGCCTTGATGAAGATTTCCCGCAGACTCCAGACTTGCGAAGGCGCGAACGCGGAGAAACGCAACGCGGCCCAACGTTGAGGTTTGGAGTACACCCTGCGAGGGGGACCGTCCATGGGAAGCAAGCATTCAGGCGACTTCGAATACCGCGGCTGGCTGGTGCGCCTCGAAATCACCGGCTCGGGTGAAGTGATCACGGGGCGCGCTGACCTGCGCTACGACGGACATTACAAGTGCCGGATGGCGTTGGCGAGCCCCCACCACGGTGTGGCCAGCGCGCGCGCCGCCCTGGAGGCGAAGGCGAAGGACTTCATCGACGAATGGGCCTCGCGCAGCCACGCCGGCGAAAGCGGATTTCAGGACCTCTAGCGCGGCGTCGGATTGACGTACGTGAACTGGTTCGGAATCGGCAGGGCGAGGTTCGAGTACGAGAAGGACATGCTGAGGTCCAGGGCCCGTACCTGGTGCCACCAGCCCAGCGGCAGGAACATCGTCTCGCCCGGCTCGACGACGACTTCGAGCACGCGCGCGCCCTCGAACAAGGGAAAGCGCTTCAGGTCGATCGCATCCAGGTCGATGGGGCTGAAGACACCGTTCGTGTTGTAGAGGTGCGGTCCCTGCAAGGGCGAGATGAAGCGCCAGCGCTTGCGCCCGACGACCTGCGTGTGGAAGAGCATCAGCGTGTCGTGGTGCAGGCTCGTCACGGTTCCCGCCGGTCCGAACCAGAACGAGGAACGCTCGGCCAGCTCCGCGCGGTTGCAGCAGGGCGGCAAGCTGCCGATGTCCCGCAGCAGGGGCGAGAACTCGGGGCGCCGCAGCATCTCGTTGTTGGCCGTGAGGTAGTAGTCGTTGGTCTCGCCGCCGGCCACCACCTGGTCGACGAAATCGGCCAGCCGGGTCGAGCGCCGGTGCGACAGCTTGTCTTCCTCGTAGCGCGGGTTGGCCTGGCGTTCCGCCTGGATCTCGACGTCGAGATGGCCGAATCGTGCCTTCAGGTCGGACGGCGACCATCGCCGCATCGCCGGCCAGTCCCGCGTGTGGCCGGTGAGGACCACGGGGCGGCAGCCGCGGACGTAGCGGTTGATGAATTCGTCGTCGGAGACGACGGCGCGCTTGTCCACGGTGCCATAGGTCGGGTCGAGTTCCCACAGCAGTTGCAGGTTGGCCACCGTCGATTCGAGCTTGCGCAGCAGCTGGGCCTGGCGCTCGGCCGCGATGTAGATCGGGTTGCCGGGCACGAGCTCGATCACCGAGGCGGCGGTCGCGGAATCGAAGCCAGCGCCGGTCATGACCGCGAGCATGGATTCCGGTGTGCAGCCGCGCAGATGCTGTTCGGCAACCCAGCCGAGCCATTCGAGCGGCAGAGGCGTCTCCGTGGTGGGGGGCGGCGCGCTCTCCTGGGCCTGGGTTTCGCGCGGGCGTGGCGGCGCCGGGGGCTTGGGCAGGTTTGTCACCGTGATCTCCCGAGGCCGCGGACCTGTTCCTTGAGTCTGTCAGTCATCGGGCCATTTTTCCACTTCCGACGAAGAGCAGCCCGTGTTGTGGGATGTAAGTCCCAAGCATTCATTTCGGGCGCAGGCAAGGTGCGCCCGTGGCGATTTCCCGCCGATGTGTCGATTTTTTCACTGAAACGCGGCGGTTTCGTACCCGTGTGCGAGATGTGACATATTCACATATCATAATCAATCGTCACATTTGGAAACGAATCGCGCAAGCATGTTTCCGGTCGACTTTCTGCGCGTGAAGTGAGTGAAGGACATGGACCGATGCATCAGGTATTGAAGAAGGCCCCCATGGCGCCGGCCCATGCGACCGCCCGACGAGGCAGGAGCCATCAGGCGCGAGGCTTCACCCTGATCGAGCTGATGGTCACGGTCGCGATCGTGGCCATCCTCGCGGCGATCGCCTATCCGTCTTACACGGCATACATCGTGCGATCCAATCGCTCGGCGGCCCAGGGCTACATGCTGGAGGTCAGCAATGTGCAGCAGCGCTACCTGCTGGATGCGCGGCAGTACGCCGCAGACCTTCCGACGCTGAACATGACGGCACCTTCGAATGTGTCTCCAAACTACCTGATCACGACCGCGCCCAAGGCCGGCGCCACGCCACCCGGCTTCACGGTCACGGCCACCCCGCAGAACAGCCAGGCCAGCAGGGACACCGCGTGCGCGACGCTCACCATCGACGAAGCGGGAACCAAGACCGCGTCGGGCACCAGCGGAGTTGCGGGATGCTGGTAAGCCACAGACCCCGGCGGCGCCGCGCACAGGGCTTCACACTGATCGAACTGGTAACGGCCATCACGGTGATGGCGATTCTTGCGGGTCTGGCGCTCCCGTCCTTTCGCGAGTTCGTTGCCAACCAGCGACTCCGCAGCGCGTCCTTCGACCTGATGGCCGCGCTCACGCTGGCTCGAAGCGAGGCCGTGACCCGCAATGTCAACGTCAGTTTGGCGAAAGCCACTGCAGGCACCGCGTGGGACAAGGGTTGGAATGTGCTGGCCGCCGGCACGACGCAGCCGATCCAGAACCAGGAAGCCCTCAAGAACCTCACGATCACCGATTCGGCCGCCCTTGACAGCATCACCTATGGCAAGGACGGCCGAGCCCTGACGACGAGCACCAGGTTCACGATCGCACCGTCGACCACGATCTCCGGTGTCAGCTCCCGCTGCGTCTCCATCGGCCTGAGCGGCGTGCCAAGCAGCAGCGTGGGGGCGTGCTAGATGACGGCCCGGCCACCGATGCGTCCCGTCCGCATGGCTTCGCGCGAAGGCGGAATCGCGCTGATCGAAGTGCTGGTCTCGCTTGTCATCCTGCTGTTCGGCCTGCTCGGGCTGGCCGGCGTGAGCAGCCGCGCGAACCTCGCCGAGATGGAGTCCTACCAGCGGATCCAGGCCCTGCAACTCGTGCAGGACATGGCCGATCGCCTCAATGCGAACCGCAAGGTCGCGAGCTGCTATTCGAACGGCACCGCGGGACTTCAATTGAGCTCGAGCAGCACCACCATCCCGATCTGCACCGCGGGCAACATCCAGCAGCAGACGCAGGCCGCTGCCGATCTGACGGCCTGGGGCAACCTGATCCAGGGCCAGGCCGAAACCGACCCCGCCAAGGCGACCAAGGTCGTCGGCGCCATGATCGGCGCCGTCGGCTGCGTGACCCTCGACGACGCCGCCAACAATGTCTATTTGATCGCCGTGTCCTGGCAGGGCCTGGCCAAGACCGCGGCGCCGACGCTGGCGGACGGGACCACCGCGTTTCCATGCGGCAGCGGGGCCTATGGCGACGAGAAGCTCCATCGCGTGGTCACGACCAAGGTCCGGATCGGGGTGCTGTCATGAGGGCGCTCCAGCGCTCCGGCCGGCGCAGCCACAGCCGTGGCTTCACCCTGGTCGAGCTGATGGTGGCCATCACGCTGAGCCTGTTCCTGATGATCGGCTTGATCAGCCTGATCGTCTCGACGGTGACCTCGCGCACCGAGCTCGACAAGTCTTCGCGCCAGATCGAGAACGGCCGCTACGCGCTCCAGGTGCTCAGCGAAGACATCCACCTCGCGGGCTTTGTCGGCGCTGCGCCCAGCACCGCATTCGCGCCTGTGGCGCCGGTCGCCTGTCCCGCGACCCTCGCCGACCTGGGCTACTCGGCAACCACGAGCCCGGGTACATCCAACGTGCCCATGCCGGTCTATGCACTCAGCGCCGTGCCCAGTTGCATCGCCAACGTGAAGACGGGCACCGCGATGCTGGTCGTGACACGTGTGAGCACCAGCAGCGTGAAGCTGGCGTCGGCAGCCGCGGGCGAAACCTACCTGCAGGTCTCCACCTGTTCCAGCGACACGCTGCCCTTTGCGCTGGCCGGCGGCGCCTCCACGTCGAGCTTCAACCTGATGCAGAAGGACTGCCTGTCGAGCAACCTGGCGCCCCTGCGCAAGGTCGTGCAGCACGTCTACTACCTGAGCACCTGCAACGTGTGCGGCACCGACACCACGCCGACGCTCAAGATGGCCGAATACGTGAACGGCGCGATGACGATCACCCCGCTGGTCGAAGGCATCGAGGACCTGCAGTTCGACTACGGCATCGACATGGACGGCAACGGCTCGCCCGCTTGCTACACCAGCAACCCGAGCTCGCCGCCCAGCACTGAAGTCGCGGTTGCCGTGTGCCCGCAGACCACGCCGGCGTACGACTGGACGTCCGCCGCGGCCAACTGGGCGAACGTCATGGCGGTGCGGATTCACGTGCTCGCGCGCAACACCGAGGCCAGTGGCGGCTGGACTGATACGAGAACGTACGACATGGGCCTGGCCGTGCCGGTGGCAGGGCCGTTCAAGGACCAGATCAAGCGACACGTCTACAGCACGGTCGCCCGCCTGTACAACACCTCAGGCCAGAGGGAGACCCCATGAGCCGCTCCAGGCATGCCGCCCCAGCCCGTACTCAATCGGGCGCCACCTTGCTGGTCTCGATGATCTTTCTGGTGGTGCTCACGCTCATCGTCGTCTCGGCCATCAAGGTCTCCAACGTCAATGCCAAGGTAGTCGGCAACATGCAGATCGAGAAAGAAGCCGACGCTGCCGCGATGCATGCCATCGAAGCGATGATCAGCACCGACTTCACCTCGCTGCCGACGCCCAGCACGACCATCGTCGACATCAATGACAGCGGCCGGGCGGGTTCGGCGTACACGGTGCTCGTGCCGGCGCCGATCTGCTCGGGCGTCAAGCCGATCAAGTCGAGCGAACTGGACGCCAGCAACACGGCCGACCAGCCCTGCTTCGCCAGCGGCGCCTCGCAGAACACGGGGATCGTGGGCTCCGGAGGCTCCGGCAACTCGTTGTGCTCCAACTCGAACTGGGAAGTCAATGCCACGGTGACGCCACCCGCCGGAACGAGTGCCGCGGTGGCCCCCACTCTTCACCAGGGGATCGCGGTGCGCGTGGCCGTCGGTGCCGCGTGCTGATCCACAAGGAATGAAATGACAAGGCTTTCCCATCTCCCGCGGATTGGCGCGCTGGCCCTGCTGGCGCTGGTCACCTTGGCCGCCCACGCCGAGGACATCCAGATCTACCAGGGCACGGCCGGTGGTACAGCACCCAACATGCTGATCATTCTGGACAACTCGGCGGCCGCCGACGCGAGTACGAGCTTCACCTGCTCGTCCCTGACGGTGAACGATCCGGGCAAGAACCTGGGTTTCGAGCAATGCGGCCTCTACAGCGCCGTGAACAGCATCGGCACCGATGCGGCGCTCAATGGCAACATCAACCTCGGCCTGATGTACTTCCCCACGGGGGGAACCAATGGGGGCACCTTCGTCCTGCCCAAGCCGTCGCCCGCGCCCGGCTCGCTCTTGCTCATGGATGGGAACGGCTCCGACGGCAAGGGCGTCAACCAGATGCTCACCCGAGTTGCGGCGCTGAGCCTGAGCAAGGACAAGAGCAACAACAACCAGATCGCCCAGACGATGCAGGAGGCCTGGGCCTTCTACCAGGGCAAGACCGGACTCTCGGGCACCAGGTACCCCGGTTTGACGAGTCAGCAGGCGTGCACCAGGAACTTCGTCCTCTACATCACGCTCGCCACCAACAACCAGAAGCCGCAGGACAGCGGCAATGTGGGCGGTTCGGCCTTGCAGACCGCCGAAGCGCTGACCTCTTCTCCTGCCCAGTTGAAGCTGCCGAACTGGAAGTCGCCGATTTCGCCGAACAGCGTGGCCTCGGGCAAGTACCAGAGCGACTACGCGGACGAGTGGGCCAACTTCATGTACACGGGCACGTCGCCCAACCTGACCAACACTTACCCGGGCATCACGACCTACACGATCATCCTGAGCGATGGCAGCAACCCCAACTACGAACAGCTCATGGTCAGCATGGCCAACCAGGGCGGCGGCAAGTACTTCGTGGTGCAACTCGGCGATGTCAGCGGACTGGCAAAGGCCATCGGCCAGGTGTTCAGCGAAGTGCAGGCGGTCAACAGCGTGTTCGCGGCGCCCGTGCTGCCCGTGAGCGCCAACACCCAGGGCACCTATGTCAACCAGGTCTACATGGGCATGTTCAGGCCTGACGGCAGCAGCAATCCGCGCTGGATGGGCAACCTGAAGCAGTACCAGTTCGGCGTGGACGCCACCGATCCGACCGCGCCGCAGCTGTTCCTGGCCGATTCGAATGGCAACCAGGCGCTGAGCTCGGCGGGCACCGGCTTCATCACGCCGACCGCCGTCAGCTTCTGGTCGTCCAAGGACGTCAATACCCTGCCCGATTCCAAGGGCGGCTTCTGGCTCAATGCCTTCAAGTCGCAAGGCGCCAAGGACGGCTACGACGCGGCGGACGGGCAGGTGGTCGAGAAGGGAGGCGTCGGGCAGCGGATCCGCGTCAGGTACCTGACCGACACCTATCCGGCAACTTCGACCGTGACGACGGCCACCACGGCGCGCAACGTGTACACCTGCATCGGCAGCGGCTGCACCGCCAATGCCGCCCTGAGCACCATGCCATTCAAGGTGAGCAATTCGAACCTCACGGCCACGACGCTGGGTGTGACATCGAGCACGGTGACCGCGGCCAACCTGATCAACTGGGCGCGGGGCGACGACACCTATGCGGGCGGCGACACGGCGGCCGGCCAGGAAGGAAGCAGTCCCCCCGACGCCAGCATCACGATCCGCGGCTCGGTGCATGGCGATGTCCTGCATTCGCGGCCGGCGGTGATCAACTACGGCGGTACGACCGGCGTGGTGGTGTTCTACGGCGCCAACGACGGCATGTTCCGCGCCATCAATGGCAACCAGCCCAACAACCCTTCCGATACCAGCAAGCCCCTGGGCAACTGCACCGTTTCATCCGACTGCGCCATCAGCGTGAAGGACGCCACCGGCGCCACCGCCCGTGTTCCGCCGGGCGGCGAACTCTGGAGCTTCGTGCCCTCGGAGTTCTACAAGGGCCTGCAACAGCTCTACCAGAACAACCCGGCGTTGACGCTGGACGCGACGCCCACCGGCAAGACCTACTTCTTCGACGGCGCGCCGAGCGTCTATCAGGACAGTGCCACGGGCAAGGCCTATATCTTCCTGTCGGCGCGACGTGGCGGGCGCCTGCTCTACGCGCTGGATGTGAGCGATCCCGCCAATCCCAAATTCATGTGGAAGCGCAGCAACGCCGACCCCGGCTTTGCCGAACTCGGCCAGACCTGGTCGCAGCCGAAGGTGGCCATGATCAAGGGCAACGCGAATCCGGTGCTCATCTTCGGGGCCGGCTATGACCTCAACGAGGACGCCGAGCCACCGAATGCCGACACCATGGGCCGCGGCATCTTCATCGTCGACGCCATCACGGGCAATGTCCTGTGGCAGGCGGGGCCGGGGGGCGGCAGCAACAGCTGCACGGGCAATCCCTGCAAGCTCGCGGGCATGAACTACGCGATCCCGGCCGACATCACGCTGGTGGACCGCGACTTCGACGGCCTCATCGATCGGCTCTACGCGGCGGATACGGGCGGCAACATCTGGCGCGTCGATCTTCAGCCGACCAGCAGCGGAAATGTGAGCACCTGGCAGGCAACACAGCTTGCGTCCCTCGGCGGCAGCGGAAGCACCAGGCGAAAATTCTTCTTCCCGCCGGACGTCGTTCTGACGAAGACGTACGACGTGGTGCTGGACATCACCGGCGATCGGGAGCATCCGCTGTTGACCCAGCAGGCCACGGGCGTCGTGAACCGGTTCTACATGATCAAGGACACCAAGGTCGGCATGAGTTCGACCGGCTGGACGGCGGTGCACGATGACACGAGCAGCACCGCCAACGCCGTGCCCACGGCGCTGTTCGACGTCACTGCGGCGACGCCCTACGACGGCTCGCTGAGCGGCTTCTACGTGACACTGGCCGGGGCCGGAGAAAAGGGCGTCAATGCGCCGACGACCGTGGGCGGCCAGGTCTACTTCGGCACCAATCAGCCCATCGTTCCGAGCAGCAACGTCTGCCAGGCCAACCTGGGAACGGCGCGCAGCTACGCGGTGAACTTCCTGACCGGCGCCTCGACCTTCAGTGTGCTCGACGGCGGCGGACTGGCGCCGTCGCCGGTCTTCGGCATCGTCACGGTCAAGGTGGGCGGCGCGGATCGTGAGCTGCCCTTCCTGATCGGCGGTGGCGGCGGTCTCGGTCCCGACGGCAAGTCGGGTCTCGGCGCGCAGAAGCCGAGCATTCCCCTCAAGATGAGGAGGCAGAGAACCTACTGGTATCGCGAGACCGATCGCTGAGAAGCGGCGCGGGGCAGGAGTCAGCAGGGGATCGCATGGTGCCCTCGACAGGAATCGAACCTGTATCTGAGTCTTAGGAGGACCCCGTTCTATCCATTGAACTACGAGGACGAAGGCGGATGCGACTTTACCAGTTCGCTCAGTCGTACTTCAGGGTGTAGATCAGATCGACAGCGCTTTGCTGGCCGGCCTGCCCGCGCAGCGTCAGCTGCCGGGTCAGGTCGTAGAAGACGAAGAGCGTGCCGAAGGTGCCCGACAGGCTGCGCTCGTAGGTCACGTAGAAATCCTTGGAGATGCGCTTGCCCAGGGTCACGGCCGATTCCTTCAGGTCGCCGCCGGTGCCCGGCCCCTTGAAGCCCATTTCGTCGAGCCCGAAGCGGCTCGCGAGGCCGCCGCCGGTGCTGCTCCCCTTGCCGAGGCCGCCCAGCACCGCCAGCGCGGCCTGCTGCAGCAGGATCGACTCCCCGCCGCTGGCCGCCGATGCGCGGCCCAGAACCACCCATGACAGCGCCTCCGCGTCCGAGAGCGCCGGCTCGGAATACAGCTTCACGCGCGGCGACTGCGCGGTGCCGGTGATCTGCACGCCCGCGCGCTGCGTGATGTTGGGCCGGATCGCCAGGATGTCCAGCGCCGGATTGTCGAAGGGGCCGTTGAAACGTGCGATGCCGCTTTCCACGGTCATCTGCTGGTTGTAGGCGCGGTACTGGCCCTGGACGGTCTTGACCTCGCCCGTGATTCGCGGCGGGGCGCCCAGCGAGTTGCCGCGGATGTCGAGCTGGCCCTCCAGCCGCGTGGTCAGGCCGCGTCCCTGCACCGCGAAATCGTCGCCCAGGTCGAAGGCGATGGCGATGTCCGGCGGCTTCGAGGTCTGCGCCCTGGCGGCGCGGGCCTCGCTGCGGGCTTCTTCGCGCTGGCCCGCCTCCATGGCCTCGCGATCCTTCGCGGCCGAATGGACCACCACGTCGCTGCCCAGGCTGGGCGCGCTCTCCTCCGGCAGGATGATGACCGCGCGGTCGGTCTTCAGCTTGCCGCGAACGCTGAACTGGCCGGCATCGAGCCGCGCCTGCACGTCCCCGGACAGCGTGATCTGCCGATCGCTTCGCACCAGCACGCGCAGCGCGCGCAGCCGAGCTTGCAGGGCCATGCGGATGCCCGAGTTCGTCGCGCCTGCCGCGCCGGGCCCGGAAGGCGCGGGCCCCCAGGAAAGCTCACCGGTCGCCGAGAGCGTGCCGCCATCGGTCGCGGCCTGGCTGGACGCGGTGCTGCGGTTGCCGCTCTGGCCGGGGATGCGCGCCGTGCTGCCGGCGCCGCCCTTGAGCGTGAACTCGGTGATCTCGACGCGTTCGCCGGAGAGCGTCGCCCGCAGCCGGCCGTCGCGCAGGTCCAGTCCCTCGATCAGGGCACGCAGCGCGAGCTGGTCGGCGCCGAGGCTGCCATTCCAGCGCGGGGCGGCGCGGGTGCCCGAGAGCGCGGCATCGGCTTCGAGCGTGCCCGCCATGCGCCAGCCCGGGGGCGCCAGCATCGACCAGACGCCGAGGTTGGGCAGCCGCGCCGTGACGCGGCCGGTGAGCGGCGCATCGGCCGCCCACTGCCAGCCGCCCGCGCGATGCAGCACGCGCGTGCCGACCTCGGCACGGATTTCGCCGGCCCTTTCGCTGTCCCAGACCAGGTTCGCGCGCACCGCCTCGCCCTCGGTGTCCAGGTGCAGTTCCGCCTGGCGCACGCCAGCAGGCGTGCTGGGACCGTCGCCGGCTGCGTTCATGGTGCGTTCGCTCGCCGTGCCGGTGCCGCGGCTGGTGATGCGGGTCACGAGCGCGGCCTCGCCGGCCTGCACGCGGATGTCGCCGCTTCGCCGCATGAGCCGGACCTTCGCGCGCATGGCATCGCCGGCGTCGATGTCCCATTCACCGTCGAACAGCAGGTCACCGCTGACGCCGACCTCGGCCAGCGCGGAACTGCCGCCCAGCGCCTCGGCCCAGGCCATCGGCAGGCCCTGGAGCCGGCCCTGCGATTGGAGGCGGAAGAGCCGGTCGGGCGCCGCGCCGCTCTGGCTGAAGCGCAGGGGCTGCCAGTCGACGAGCACCGTGCCCGGCACCGGGCCGCGCAGGGTGGCGGCGGCGGCGGAGGCCTCCAGCTCCAGCCGATCGGCGCCGGTGCGCAGGGTGGCGGTGAGGGCCCGGCTCAATTCCACCGTCCAGGGCCCGGGCTGGGTGCTGTCCTGGGCCTGCAGGCGCAGGCTGGCGAGCGCGACGCGCCATTGGTTCGCGCGCTCCAGGCCGCCAGTGGCGCGCGTGTCGAGCGTGAGCTTGCGCGTGCCCGTGCTGGCCTCGCCCTGCAGGTTCAGCGTCGCCTGGGCCAGGCTGCCGGACAGCTCCGCTCGCACGCCGCGCAGCAGCACGGTGGTGGGGGCGGCGGTGGGCGCGGGTGGCAGGCGGAGATCCAGGCGCGGTGCCGACAGCGCGGCCTTCACGGTCGGCTCGGCCGCGCCGCGGGCGGCGGGTTGGCTCGCGTTCGCCAGCCGCCGTTGGACGGCCTGCCATCCGCCTTGCCAGCTGGCATCGAGCTGCGCGTTGCCTTGTGCCGTGGCGCCGGCGAAGACCTTGGAGAGGCCTGGCAGGGCTTCGACCCAGCGCTGCACGGCGCTCGCGTCCCGCACCTGCACTTTGATGGCGCCGCCGCCGGTCGACGGCGCGATGCGGCCCTGCAACTGCGCGCTGCCGCCGGGCAGCACCAGCTTGAGATCGCCGCCGCCGGCCTGGTCGGCCACGCGCACCTGGAGCCCGCCTTCGACGCTGGCGTTCGCCGCTTCGATGCGCAGGGTCTGCAGGTCCAGCACCTGGTCGTGCCATTGCCATTGGCCCTTGGCGATGGCGCGATCGAGCCGCAGGCCTTGCAGCGCCGTGCTGCCCGCGCCGCCCTCGGCTTGCAGCGCGAGATCGAAGGCCAGGGCCTGGTCGTGCTGCTCGGCGCTGATCCGGCCGCTGACCGCGGCGCCGGCCAGCTCCGTGTGGAGCGCTCCCGGTTGCACGCCGCGCACCGTCGCGCGCACCTGCCATGGCGCGGGCGCGGGGCTCCAGCGGCCCTCGGCCTGGATGCGGCCGCCGCCCGCGCGCACGGTGGCTTCGGGGAACGTCCATGTCGTGCCGTCGAAGCTGAGCCGCGCCTGGATCTGCTCGACGGGCAGCCTGGCATCGTCCCAGGGGCCGGGCGATGCGTTGCGGATGTCGGCGGTGGCCTGCCAGACCTGGGGGGCGCCGGCGGCGGGCCCGGCCTCGACCTCGCCGCTCAGCAGTGTTGTGGGCGCTTCCGGCCACAGGCGCGCGAGGTCGACGTTGTGCAGCGCCGCCTTGGCGTCGATCACGGGTTGCGTCATCCAGGGCGCGATGTTCGCCTCCAGTTGCGCCTGCATCGGCGCCTCGGCGCTCTCTTCGACGGGCTGGAGTCGCGCCGCGATCGCGAGCCGCGCGGCCGCGCCGGAGAGCGTGCCCCGCAAGGTGGCATCGGCCAGCACGTCGATGCCCCGGCCCTGCGCGAGCGGGGCGCGCACGCGGCCGTCGAGCGCGGCGTCGATGGCCATGGGGGCCGGGCCCTGCAGCTTGACGCGCGCGCTGTAGTGGCCCTCGGCGATGTCCACGCCGGTCACCTCCAGCGCATGGTGCGCATCGGCATAGCGGTAGCTGCCGGCGAGATGGGTCGCCTGCAGCGCCGGCGGCCCGGTCCAGCGCAACTCGTCGATGCTGAAGGGCAGTTCGACCTCGACGGGCAAGGCGATCTGCTCCAGCGGCTCGAGCGGCTTGTCCTCCACGGGCCCGCGCCGTTCGATCGTCACCTGCGCGGCATGCACGACGCCCAGCTGCACCTTGCGCCTCAACAGCGGCTCGAGCAGCCAGCCGACGCGCGCGTCATGCACTTCGACCGCGAGGTGCTCGCTCTGCCAGCGCAGGAAGCCGATGTTGCCGCCCGCGCGCACGGAGCCGACCACGTCGCGGCTTTCCAGCGTCTGGCCGGCGGGCAGGTAGCGCGCGGCCTTGGCGAGCGCGAAGGCCAGCGACTGGTTCGAGCCCAGCCACCACCAGGCGCCGGCGGTCAGCAGCAGCACGAGGGCGAGCATGCCGGCGAAGCTCCAGGCCAGGGCCTTCAACGCACGGCGCGCGCGCGAACGCCGCGGCCGCGGCATCGGCGGGCCCTGGGGCGTCTCGGCGTCGGGCATCGTCTCGCGCATCTCAGTTCACCACCACGCGATCGCGTGACCCGCGACGCCTGAAACCGGCGCGGCCCGACGCTGGGGATACCGCGGAACCGGCTTTGCCGGGCCGCCGGTTTCGGCCCCTTGAGGGGGAGGCGCCGCAGGCGCTTCGGGGGTGTTTCATCCTAGAAGCTGAACCCGAGGCGGAAGTGCAGCCGGAATTTGCGGGTGTCGACACCATAGGCCACGTCGGCCTGCAGCGGGCCCACGGGGCTGCGCCAGCGCGCACCCACGCCCACGCCGACCTTGGCGTCGAGCTGGCCGGGCGTATCGGCCACCGCGCCGGCGTCGACGAACACCGCGCTCTCCCAGTCGGTGATCTTCCCGCGGTAGACGACGGGCCGTTGCCATTCGACGCTCGCGACGCCCAGGTAGCGGCCGGCGGCGATCTGGCCGTCCGGGCGCACGGTGCCGATCTGGCGGTAGCTGTAGCCGCGCACGGTTGTGTCGCCGCCCGTCAGGAACATGAGCGTGGCCGGGATCTGCGCGCGGTCCTGGGCCACCACGGCGCCGGCCTCGGCGCGCATCTGGATGCGCCCGCTGCGCGTTTGCGCCCCGTCGTCGCTTCGCACGGTGCCGACCGGCACGAGGCCGAGCCAGCGCGCGTAGAGGCGCGTGAAGGGGTAATTCCCGCCGGTGAGTGTGCTGCCCACGCCCAGCTCCAGGGCCAGCCCATGCCCGCGCGCCGGCTCGCCGGCGTTGTCGAAGTAGCGTCCGGTCCAGCCCCAGTTCGCGCTCAGCGCCGAGGCCGACGGCGGCGCGTCGAGGCCGTGGTTCTGCGCATAGTCGTACTGGAGGAAATAGTTGAAGTCGATGTGGTCGCCGGACTTGCTGCGGCCGCCGCGCAAGCGGCCGCTGTCCACTGTGTAGCTGCCGGAGTCTTCGCTTTTCAGCAGGCCCGAGCCGAAGTTGCGCCAGCCGCCATCGTCGGGGATGGCATTCCATTCGGTGCCGAGCGACTGGGTCTTCCGGTCGACGGAGAGCTTGGACACGGCGCGCCATCCCAGCAGCGGCATCTGGTTGTGGATGTGATCGACGGACAGGCGCGCTCCGCTGTCCGTGGTGAAGCCGGCGCCGAACACGACCTTCTGGTAGGGGGCCTCGCGCACCTGGGCAATGACCGGGCTCGCCTGCGGGTCGGTGCCTTCGGTGTCCAGCGTGAGGAAGACGGAGTCGTAATAGCCGCTGCTCGCCAGCCGCTGCTGGGCGTCGAGCAGCTTCTGCTGGTCGTAGTCGGTGCCGGTCGGCACCCGCGCGATGCGGCGCGCGCCGTCGGCATCGTAGCGCTCGGCCCCATGCAGCTGCATCGCGCCGAAGCGATAGGCGGGACCGGACTGGTAGGTGACGCCCAGCCGGGCTTCACTGCGGTCGGCATCGATCTCGGCGCGGCTGGTGACGATGCTTCCGGTGGGAAAGCGCTTGGCCGTCAGGCTGCGCAGGCCGACCGTCTTGGCGTTGTCCCAGCCGAGCTGGGTAAAGGGCTGGCCCGGGCGCAGCGACCAGGCTGTGCGGATCGCATCGCGTTGCGCCTGGGCGGTCGGGTCGTCCGCAATGGGGCCGTTGAAGCCGATCTGCACGCTGCTCACGTGGGTGAGTTCACCGGGCTCGACCGTGATCACCACTTGGCGGGGCGCCTTGCCGCCGGGCGTCTCGTTCAGGTCCAGGGCAAGGGTGGGCGTGAAGTAGCCGAGGGTGCCAAGGAGCTCGCGGGCATTGCCTTCGGCGGCGACCATCAAGCGCGAGATTTCGGCGGCGCCGAGGTCTTCGAGCTGGCGATAGCGCTGGATTTCGAGGTTGTGCACGAGGTAGTCGCGCACCGTGTCGGGCGCTCGAACCTCGACGGTGAAGGCCTCGCCTTGCGCCCTGTGCGTCTCGCCGGCGACGGGACTGGCTGCCGCGTCCTTCTCCGGCGGCTGCGCCTTCGGCAGCAAGCTGCAGCCTTGCAGAAGAAGGACGCCTGAAAACAGAAACGCCGGCATCCACGCCGGCGCGAGAGAGGGGACCACCCTGAACATGCGGCCATTTTGACAGCATGCGTGGCGGCTTCCGTGCCGCCGGCCGGCCGAAGGGCCTTCAGCGGCCGGTGATCTTGCGCGCCAGGGACCAGACGATCGGGGGTGTCAGCGACCGGGCGAAGGCCTTGACCTTGTCGACCCTGTGCGTCTTCATGAAGATCGAAGCGGACTCGTCGCCGTGCTGCTTGCCGGCCAGCGGGCTGGTGTAGAAGTATGCGGCGATCGAGCGGCGGGGGCGTCCGTCCGGTGTGTTCAGCGGCTTGGTATGCCCGTGGTAGCTGATCGGGCCATGGGGCAGCAGGATGGTGCGGCCGAACTCGGGTTGCACGCAGGTCACGCAGCGGTCGGCCTTCTTGTCCCAGAGTTCGAGCGCCGAGCCCCAGTCGGGGTCCCATCCCTTGTTGAGGTAGGTGATGAAGACCATCTCGTTCTTCAGCCCCAGGTGGCGGTGACGGCCGAAGTCGCGGTGCACGGCGAAGGTCGCGCCCTGTCTGCTTTCATGCAGGCCGCCGCCGAACAGCTTCGGGTCCGGCAGGAGGTAGGGCACACCGGTGATCGACGAGAGTATCTCGGTAAACCAGCCCGAATTGAGGATGTCGAAGTAGATCTGCGAGGCCTGGCCGAGCTTCGTTCCGAGTTCGGAGCGCCGGGTCGATTCGTAGCGGCTCTTCACGTCGGACCATTCGGTGCCCGGGGCATCGAATTCCTCGATGATCAGTTCCAGCAAGGCCGGGTGGAAGATGTTCTCCAGCACCAGGTGCGGAAACGGGCTGGCGGCGAGCATTTGCTCTCGCAGGCCTTCGCGTCGTTCCGCGGAAAGAAGGGCGCGGTTGACGAGATCGCCCAGTGGAAGCCGCACACCCCGGATGCTGATGAAGTCCTCGGACGGCTTGATGAGTGCCACGGACGATCCTCCAGCCAGACACTGCTCGCGAACCGGCGGTTCGTTCTCAAAGGAAAGCTGAGCAGACATGGCAACTCCTCCTCGGATTCGGTGGCACGGATATGGCTCACTTGAATCCTTAAGTTTTAACTGTAACGTAAAGCTTCGATCCTGTGACAATTTTTTTGAGAAAGATCCGTCGCCCGATGGAGATGCCTCGGCGGGCGAGCCGGGAGGCCGATTCCGCTATTTCGACAGCATGCGCATCGCGTCTTCCAGGCCCCGCAGCGTGAGCGGATACATCCGGTGCGAGACCAACTGCTGCATCACCGCGATGCTCTGGCGGTATTGCCAGACGCCCTGAGGTTCGGGGTTGATCCACGCGAACTTGGGAAAGGCATGCGTCAGGCGCTGCATCCACTCGGCGCCGGGCTCTTCGTTGTTGTATTCGACGCTGCCGCCGGGCTGCAGGATCTCGTAGGGGCTCATGGTCGCGTCGCCCACGAAGATGAGTTTGTAGTCCTTGTTGTACTTGCGGATGATGTCCCAGGTCGCGAACTTCTCCGAGAAACGGCGGCGGTTGTTCTTCCACATGAAGTCGTAGACGCAGTTGTGGAAGTAATAGAACTCCAGGTGCTTGAACTCGGTCTTGACGGCCGAGAACAGCTCCTCGACGCGCTGGATGTGCTCGTCCATCGTGCCGCCCACGTCCATCAGCAGCAGCACCTTGACGTTGTTGTGGCGCTCGGGCCGCATCTTGATGTCGAGGTAGCCCGCATTGGCCGCGGTCGAGTGGATGGTCTCGTCGAGGTCGAGCTCTTCCTCATGGCCTTCCCGCGCGAACTTGCGTAGCCGGCGCAGCGCGACCTTGATGTTGCGTGTGCCGAGCTCCTGGCCGTCGTCGTAGTCCTTGTAGGCGCGCTGGTCCCACACCTTGACCGCGCTCTTGTTCTTGCCCGTGCCGCCGATGCGGATGCCCTGCGGGTTGTAGCCGCCATGGCCGAAGGGCGAGGTGCCGCCGGTGCCGATCCACTTGCTGCCGCCCTCGTGGCGTTCCTTCTGCTCCTCGAAGCGCTTCTTCAGCGTTTCCATGAGCTCGTCCCAGCCCATCTTCTCGATCTTGGCCTTTTCCTCGGCGGTGAACTCGCGCTCGAGGGTCTTGCGCAGCCAGTCGAGCGGCACTTCCTTGGTGAAGTCGGCCAGCATCTCCACGCCCTTGAAGTAGGCCGCGAAGGCGCGGTCGAACTTGTCGTAGTGCTTCTCGTCCTTGACCAGCGCGGTGCGGGAGAGGTAGTAGAAGTCGTCGAGGCCGAAGGCGCCGTCGGAGTTGGGCCCGACCACGTCGGCCTCCAGCGCCTCCAGCAGCGTGAGGTATTCCTTGACGGAAACCGGCAGCTTGGCCGAGCGCAGCGTGTAGAAGAAGTCGATCAGCATGGCGAATCACTCCTTGGGCTCGTTGGCGGGACGCGGTTTGTCCAGCAGATAGAGCAATTGCGCCCGCACCTCGGGCCACTCGCCCGAGCGCAGGCTGTACATCACGGTGTCGCGGATGGTGCCGTCGCGGCGCAGCGCGTGCCCGCGGATCACGCCGTCCTTCCGCGCGCCCAGGCGCTCGATGGCGCGCTGCGATGCGTGGTTGAAGTTGTCGGTGCGCCAGCCCACCACGTTGCAGCCGAGCGCATCGAAGGCGTGGGTGAGCATCAGCAGCTTGCAGGTGGTGTTGATGTGCGTGCGCTGGCAGCGCCTGGCGTACCATGTGTAGCCGATCTCGACGCGCTTGACCGCCGGCAGGATGTCGTGGAAGCTGGTGCTGCCCAGCACTGCGCCGCTCGCCTCGTCGGTCACGGCGAAGGCGAAACGATGGCCGGCTTCCCGCATCTGCAGCGCGGTTTCGATGTAGCCGCGTGTGTCCTGCGGCTCGGGCACGGAGGTCACGCGGATCTTCCACAGCTCGCCGTCGGCGGCCGCGGCGCGCAGACCCTCTTCATGGTCCAGCGAGAGCGGCACCAGCGCGATGCCGCGCGCCTTCATGGTGACGGGTTCGACGAAAGCCATTTCCTCAACCCCGCCGCGCAGTGCGCCCCGATCCAGAAACACCGCGGATCCGGCTTTGCCGGTCCGCCGGTGTTGCCCCCTTCAAGGGGGAAGGCGAAGCGACACGAAGTGCGCGAAGCCCGGGGGTCATCGATTGTTCCTTTGCATGAAGACAAGCTTCTCGAACAAGGTCACGTCCTGTTCATTCTTGAGCAGCGCGCCGACCAGCGGCGGCACCGCGACCTTGTCGTCTTTGCTCTGCAGCGCCTCCAGCGGAATGTCCTCGGCCACCAGCAGCTTGAGCCAGTCGAGCAGTTCGGAGGTCGATGGCTTCTTCTTGAGCCCGGGCAGGTTGCGCACGTCGTAGAAGGTCTTCATTGCCGCACTCAGCAACTGCTGCTTGAGGCCGGGGAAGTGGACCGCCACGATGCTCTTCATCGTGTCCGCGTCGGGGAACTTGATGTAGTGGAAGAAGCAGCGGCGCAGGAAGGCGTCAGGCAGTTCCTTCTCGTTGTTCGAGGTGATGAAGACGACCGGCCGGTGCTTCGCCCGGATCAGCTCGCGCGTCTCGTAGCAGTAGAACTCCATGCGGTCGATCTCGCGCAGCAGGTCGTTCGGAAACTCGATGTCCGCCTTGTCGATCTCGTCGATCAGAAGCGCCACGGGCCGGTCGGCGGTGAAGGCCTGCCAGAGCACGCCCTTGACGATGTAGTTGTGGATGTCCTTCACCCGCTCGCCACCGTCGACATCCGAGAGCTGCGAATCGCGCAGGCGGCTCACGGCGTCGTATTCATAGAGGCCTTGCTGAGCCTTGGTGGTCGACTTGATGTGCCACTGGAGCAGCGGCAGCTCGAGCGCCTGCGCCACTTCTTCCGCGAGCATCGTCTTGCCGGTGCCCGGTTCGCCCTTGACGAGCAGCGGGCGCTTGAGCGTGATGGCGGCGTTGACCGCGAGCATCAGATCCTGTGTGGCGACGTAGTTGTCTGAACCCTTGAATTTCATGGATGGCATTGAGCAGGGTGGATGAAAAGACGCATCATTGATCTGCGTTGCGCAATGCCGAACTGCAACGTGTCCGAGACTGGCCCGGGACCGCCAAGAGCCCCCGCATA
The DNA here is from genome assembly GCF_056398605.1 of Variovorax sp. 01T432. Lineage (NCBI taxonomy): Bacteria > Pseudomonadati > Pseudomonadota > Betaproteobacteria > Burkholderiales > Comamonadaceae > Variovorax > Variovorax sp. 01T432. Next base: position 89,060 of record NZ_JBFTPS010000007.1, on the reverse strand, counting down.
TAATCAAATGTTGATCTGAAAACTGTTTCTCCACGAGATTGTGCGCGCAAAATGAACAAGTTGTTGACCATGATGTTTGCCCTTGCTGTCGCTTGCGTGACGGTCTCGGCCCAGGCCCAGAAAGTCACGGGCAGCGCTGAAAACGGTGCGAAGAAGACGGCGATGTGCGTGGGTTGCCACGGCATCATCGGCTACCAGGCGAGCTTCCCTGAAATCTACAAGGTCCCGATGATCGCGGGCCAGAGCGAGACGTACATCGTCTCGGCGCTCACCCAGTACAAGGCCGGCGATCGCAAGCATCCGACGATGCACGCGATCGCGGACTCGCTCTCCGAGCAGGACATCGCCGACCTCGCCGCCTACTACAGCCAGCTCGGCCTGAAGGAAGGCGATGCCCCGCCGCCGGCAGCCGGCAAGGCGCCCAGCGAAAGCGTGCAGGCCCTCATCTCGCGCGACAAGGACAACGCCTGCACCAAGTGCCACGGTGCCAACTTCAATACGCCCAACGACGGCACGGTCGCCAAGCTCGCCGGCCAGAACGCCGACTATCTCTACGTCGCACTGAAGTCCTACAAGACCACGAACAACGCGAAGATCGGCCGTTCGAACGGCGTCATGGGGACGCAGGCCAAGCGTTACACCAATGCCGAACTCAAGGAACTCGCGAGCTACATCAGCTCGCTGCCGGGCGAAGTGAAGACGGTGCCCGAGTCCCGCTTCCATCACGAGAAGTAGACAAGCCGAAGGCTCGGCCTTCCAGCGACAAAGCCCGCCGAGTGCGGGCTTTGTCGTTTCCGGGCCGGTCCTCGCTCAGACGTCGAAGAACACCGTCTCCGCGTCGCCCTGCATGTGGATGTCGAAGCGGTAGGTCACGGCACCGCCGTTTTCGCTGCGCTTGGCGATCAGCGTGTTGCGGCGCTGGGCCGGCACGCTGTTGAGCACCGCGTCCTTGGCATTGGCCTCGGCTTCATCGCTGAAGTAGATGCGCGTGAAGGCGTGCAGCAGCATGCCGCGCATCAGCACGATCACGTTGATGTGCGGCGCCTCGCCCTTGCTTTCGGCGGCGGGCTTGACCGTGTGGAAGATGAAGCGGTTCTGCGCATCGATGCCCGTGCCCGCGCGGCCGAATCCGCGAAAGCCCATGGCCTGCGCATCGTCGACCGACTTCGGATACGCGCCGGTGCCGTCGAGCTGACTGATCTCGACCAGCGCGTCGTTGATGGGCTTGCCGTCGCCATCGATCACCTGGCCTTCGAGCCGGATGCGTTCGCCGCGCGCGCTGTCGAGCGCCAGCACGGCGTCGAAGGCTTGAGTGAAGTCATAGCCGTACTGCGTGGCCGTGAGACCGTACGCGAAGTAGGGCCCCACCGTCTGCGAGGGGGTCTGGCCGAAGTTGGTTTCGAGTGAACTCATCATGATCGGTGTCTCCTCAGCGGTTTTCAAAGGGCGTCTCATCGGCGCCGCGCAGCACGATGTCGAACACGTAGCCGAGCGCGTAGCCCTCTTCCGTGACGTCGAGGCTGAAATCGGAGACGAGGCGCTTGCGCGTCTTCTCGGGTGTGCCGGCCATGATCGGGTCGAAAGGCAGCAGTGGGTCGCCGGGGAAGTACATCTGCGTCACCAACCGGCTTCCGAAGTGCTCGCCGAACAACGAGAGGTGGATGTGCTGCGGGCGCCATGCGTTGGGATGATTGCCCCACGGGTAGGCGCCGGGCTTGATGGTGAGAAAGCGGTAGCGGCCTTCGTTGTCGGTCATGCAGCGGCCCGCGCCCAGGAAGTTGGGGTCCAGCGGCGCGTCGTGCTGGTCGACCTTGTGGACGTAGCGGCCGGCCGCGTTGGCCTGCCAGAGTTCGATCAGCGTGTTGCGCACCGGGCGGCGGCGTTCGTCGAGCACCTGGCCCGTCAGGATCATGCGTTCGCCGAGCGGCTCGCCGTTCCTGCGGGCATTGCGGGTGAGGTCATGGTCCAGCTCGCCGATGATGCTGTGGCCGTACACCGGCTGGCGCAACTCGCCCATTGAAGCCTTGAGCGGAATGAGCGGCTGGTGCGGCCCGCGCTTGATGGTCGACTTGTAGCCGGAATCGAGGTACGACGGATGGCTGGACCAATCGCGTGGCGTCAACGTGGGCAGCGCGGCGGTGCCAGTGCTGGAAGAGGACATGTTTGTCTCCGTGATGGGGGAAGCCGAACTTTATTCATGCGCACTGCTGATGTAAATTGACGAATTGACGTTTTTTCATAATCGGTAGTAATTAAATGGCCTCTAGCGCCGAAGACTTTGTTCGTGGCGTTCAACTGCGCCACCTGCGCTGTCTGGTCGCGGTCGCGCAGGAGCGCCACCTCGCGCGCGCGGCCGAGCGGCTGGCGCTGAGCCAGCCCGCGGTGTCCAAGACGCTGGCCGAACTCGAAACCATGGCCGGCGCCCGGCTGGTGGAGCGCGGCAATGCCGGGCGGCGCGGGATCCAGGGCTTCACGGTCGCCGGGGAGCAGTTGCTGGCGCACGCGCTGCGCGTGCTGGAAGCATTGGACGCCAGCGCGATGGCGATGATGCCGGCGTCCGGCACGCGGCCCCAGCGGCTTCGAATCGGCGCGCTGCCCAGCGTCGGCCCTTCGCTGCTGCCGCCGGCGCTGGTCCTCCTGCGCGAGCGACTGCCCACGCTCCAGGTGCAGGTGCAGACGGGCGCCAACGCGGCACTGCTCGACGCCCTGCGCGCCGGCGACCTCGACCTGGTCGCCGGCCGCATGAGCGATCCGCAACTGATGGCCGGCCTGACTTTCGAGCTGCTCTACACCGAGCCGCTCGCCATCGTGGCGCGGCCCGGCCACCCGCTGGCCGGCGGCGCGCCCTCGGTGCAGGATGTGCTTCGCTTTCCGCTCGTGATCTACGGCGAAGGCACCATCCCACGGCACAACACCGAGAGCTTTCTCTCCGGCCTGGGCCTGCGCCTGCCGATGCATGTGACGCAGACGCTGGACCTGTCGGTGGCCCGCGCGCTGCTGGTCCGCTCCGACGCCGTGTGGTTCACGCCCATCGGCGCCGCGCACGACGACCTCGCGGCCGGCCATCTGGTGCAGCTGGCGATCGATACGGCCGGCACCGACGAACCGGTGGGGCTGCTGCTGCGCACCGATGCCGAGCCCTCCACGGCGCGGCAGGTGCTGATCGCCCTGCTGCGCGAGGCGGGGCGCCCGAGCCGGGCGCGACCCGGCCGGCGCCCGGCGTGAGCGACCCGGCCCTCGGCGTCGCCCCTTCGCCTTGCCCGCTCAGTCGCGCGTGGCGCGTCGCTGGACGCAGGCGATATAGGCATCGCCATCGGGCGGGCGGCCGGCGCGCTGGCTCTCCCACATCATCTGGCCGAGGCATTCCATCGCCTCATGGTGCGCATCCAGCAGCGAGTCGCGGCGCGCTGCGAGCAGCTCGACCGCCTGGCGGATGCCCCTGGGCTGGTCGATGGAGCACTGCTCGCTGATCGACAGATGCATGGAGAGGTGAAGGAAGGGGTTCTCGCGCCCGTCCTTGCCGTCGTAGATGCGCGCCACCGCGGCGTCGGCATCGGCGAGGTCGGCGTGGTATTCGGGGTGCTCGTCGATCCACCGGCTGGCGATGATCTCGAGCGCTTCCATCGGCTCGCCGCGGCGGCTCTTGGCGAAGACGTCGCAGAAGAAACGACGTACTTCCTCTTGAGAGGGATTGAACATTCGCCAAGATTAGCACTGCCGCCGGCGCCGGATCAGGCGCCCCGCCGCTACATTCGGGAGCCATGGACCGCCTGGAAAACATCGAGACATTCGTTCGCGTCGCGCGCACCCAGAGCTTCGCCGAGGCCGCCCGGCAGTTGCGCGTGGCCAAGTCGGTGGTCACCAGCCGCGTGAAGCAGCTCGAAGAGCATGTGGGCGCGCCGCTCTTTCACCGCAGCACGCGGGTGGTGCGGCTGAGCGACGTGGGCCAGGCCTATCTGCGGGATTGCACCGAGCTCGTCGGCCGCGCCAACGACATCCTCGACCAGATGCGCGACGCGCGTGCCGGGCCCACCGGCGTCCTGCGCATCCATGCGCTGACCGGCTTTGTGCTGGGCCACTTCGCTGCCTTGCTGCGCGCCTTCCAGGTCAGCTATCCCGACATTCGCCTCGAACTGATCGTCAGCGATGCGGTGGTGGACCCGGTGAAGGCGGGCGTCGATTGCGCGTTGCAGATCTTTCCGGCCGCCTCCACCGATCTGGTGTCGCGCCCGCTCTTTCCCGTGCGTCGCGTGTTCTGCGCCACGCCCGAATACCTGCGCGCGCACGGCATGCCGGAGAGCCCGCGCGACCTGCACAAGCATGCGCTCGGCCTCTATTCGGGCTACCCCACGCGCGACCGCTGGACCTTCCACCACGCAGGCGAGCAGGTCACGCTCTACATGACCGCCTCGCTCCTGACCAACAGCGTCCACCTGCTGCGCGAGTACGCGCTGGAGCATGCCGGCATCGTCTGCCTGCCGACGCTGGTGGCGGGCGATGCCATTCTGCGCGGCGAGCTCCAGATCGTCCTGCCTGAGCACCAGCTGTCGTCGTTCTCCCTGAGCGCCGTTTATGCGGGAACTTCGCGCAATGCGTTCAAGCTGCGGCTCTTCATCGAACACGTCACGGCGGCCTTTGCGCGCGTCGCGCCGTGGGACGCCGCCATGGTCGAGAGGGGCTTGCTCCCCCCGGAGCTGATCGCGGACTGAGCCCGACTTCGGACGGTCGGCGATTCCGGGTAAACCCTGCGGATTGATCGCGATCTCCGAACAATGCGGCCCGTATTCAGGGCCTACCGAAGGCCACCCCCGCCTCCTAAAGTGCATGCACCGCAGCCCCTGCTGCATTGACGACACCGAGGAGACAAGCCATGACAGCCGCCGCCTACCAGACCCGCTTCGGGTCCCTCGCCCACTACGAGAAGGGCCACGTCGAGCCCATCGACGACGATGTTCGCCACTACGCCTTCTCGAATTGTTTCGAGATCGCGAGCAAGAGCAAGCCCTATGAGAAGGTCGTCTTCGGCCAGAACCAGATCTACGTGCTGGAGACGCTGCGCGCCGAAGGCAGCTCGCCCTGGTACACCAGCGCGCACGACGAGTTCGCCCTGGTGATGGACGGCGAGGTCGAAGTGCACCTGGTCAAGCTCGACGCCGGCCAGACCATCGCCGACGCGGACAAGAACGGCGCCGTGCTCGTCAAGGGCGAGCCCAAGGGCCCCAGGATGGGATGGATGAAGCTCTCGCGCGGCCACCAGGCCCTGCTGCCGAAGAACACTGCCTACCAGTTCCGCACCGCCGGCGCGCCCGGGGTGATCGTGCTGCAGACCTGCAAGGGCGAGCTCTCCGTCGAGAAGTGGGCGGACATCTGCCAGACCCACTGAGTTTCAACGCCACACCGAGGAACACGCCATGAACGCACCCGCAGAACTCGCCAAGGTGATCGCGTCGCAGCCCGACGCCACGCTCGGCTACAAGGACTTCTCGCTCGGCAGCTTCGGCTTCCGCCGCGACGAATACTTCGTCCACATCACCTGGAAGACCCGCGACGGCCGGCCGATGAGCCACACCATGGATGCCGGCAACTACCTGCGCGCGCTGATGCGCGACGTGGCCTGGGGCTTCTTCTACGGCTGGGTGAATTTCGACGACGTGTTCGGCACCGTCAACCACTACCAGTCGGTCGACCTCTACGCCGGCAGCTACAACGGCACCATGAAGGCCGCCGGCATCGACCTGCTCGAGAACTTCCCGACCGCCCAGATCCGCGCGACCTTCGAGGCGATGCTCGACGACTGGACCAACGAGAGCTTCGACCCCTTCTCGGCCCCGCAGGAAACCGGCTCGCCCTACGGACGAAAGAACGGCAACAACACCGCCAAGATCACCCGGGCGCGCGAACTGGCCACGCGCTGCGTCGGCCTGAAGGGCGACCTCAACCTGCGCAGCGACGCCAGCGGGGCGCCGGTCAACCGCGCCTTCGCCGACGTGCCGCAGGGCCAGCCCGAACTGCATCCCGAGCCGGGCTTCGAGAACGAGGTGCATGCCTTCAATCTCTTCGGCTTTCTCTCGCGCTCGCAGGTCACCTGGAACCCGAGCTTCACCTCGGTCGTGAAGCACAGCTTCATGTGCCCGACGACCGAGGAACACATCCTGCCGATCATCCACGGCAACGACCGCGTCGAGTGGTTCTTCCAGATGACCGACGAGATCCATTGGGACTGCGGCGACAAGAACACCGGCAAGCCGATGGCGCGCGTGATCATGAAGGCCGGCGACATGGCCGCCATGCCCGCCTACTGCCGCCACCAGGGCTTCAGCCCCAAGCGCTCGATGCTCCTGGTCTGGGAGAACGGCTCGCCGAGCCTGGTCTACGAGATCCAGAAGGGCGAGAGCCCGGAGATCCCGGTTCAGTTCTGAAGGTCCGGGTGGCGCCGCCGCGTGGCGGCGCCACCCTCCAATCACAGGAGACACAACCATGGCAGACCGCATCCGGTCCGGTGCCGGCGCAGCTTCGCGCCGCCGTTTCATCCAGCAGGCTGGCGCAGGCTCCGCGGCCGTGGCCGCCGCCACCCTCGGCCTCGGCACACAGCAGGCGAAGGCCGCCACGGCCGCCTTCGACGCCACCTACGACGTCGTCGTCTGCGGCAGCGGCTGCGGCGGGCTCGCCTCCGCATTGTTCGCGCGCTGGCAAGGCAACACGGCGGTGATTCTCGAGAAGGCCGGCAGCATCGGCGGCACCACTTCGAAGGCCGCGTTCTGGTACTGGGTGCCGAACAACGAGGCCATGAGGAAGGCCGGCATCGCCGACCCGAAGCCCGACTTCCTCAAGTACGTCGCGCGGCTGACGAATCCGCAGGGCTATGACGCCGCCCACCCGCGCTTCGGCCTCACGCAGTGGGAATACGACATGTGCGAGGCGATCTATGACAGCGCCTCGCCGGCCGCGGAGCTGCTGGCGGCGAAGGGCGCGCTGCCCTACCGCCATGTGCCCGACGTGCCGGACTACTTCGCCGAACTGCCGGAAGACAAGGCGCCGAAGGGCCGCGTGCTGGTGCCGGCCGAGGCGATCCCCAGCATGGCCGACGGCGGCCTGGTGGCGGTGCGGACCATGTCCACCAAGGCGCGCCAGGAGGGCATCCCGATCCGCACCGGCATCCGGGTGAAGAAGATCCTGCAGAACCCCGAAGGTCGCGTGATCGGTGTCGAGGCGGAAGACGAACTCGGCGCCACCGTTCGGCTGCGCGCCAGGAAGGCGGTGATCTTCGCGACCGGGGGCTTCACGCACAACGTGGAACTGCGCAAGAACTTCCTCAGCGGGCCGATCTACGGCGGCTGCGCGGCGCCCAGCAACGAAGGCGACTTCGTGCAGATGGCCGGCCCCCTGGGCGCGCAGCTGCGCAACATGAATTACGCGTGGAGCTGCCCCATCCCGCTGGAGAAGGCTGTCGCCAAGGACCGGTCGATGTCGGGCATGTTCTCGGTGGCCGGCGACTCGATGCTCTTCGTCAACAAGTACGGCCGCCGCAACGTCAACGAGAAGCTGCAGTACAACGAACTGGCCCAGACCTTCTTCGAGTGGGACGGCGCGAGGGCCGAATATCCGAATCTCGTGCGCATCGCGGTGTGGGACCAGCGCGCGCAGGAGCATTCGGCCAGCGCCGAGTACGGCCGGCTGATCGTGCCGCCCGGCGTGGACGACCGGCATGTGATCAAGGGCGCGACGCTGGCGGAGCTGGCCCGCGCCATCGACGAGCGCCTCGCCAGGTACGCTGCCGTGATCGGAGGAGCCCGGCTGTCGGCGGATTTCATGCCGAACCTGCAGGCCTCGATCGCGCGCTTCAACGGCTTCGCGAAGGCCGGCAAGGATCTCGACTTCCATCGCGGCGACCGTGTGGTGGAACAGCTCTTCAATGGCGACGTGAAGGAAGAGCCGGGCCGAAAGAATCCCACGATGTGGCCGCTGTCGGACACGGGGTCGTACTACGCGGCGCTGGTCGTCGCCGGCACGCTCGACACCAAGGGCGGGCCGAAGACCGACACGCACGGCCGCGTGCTCGACGGCCGGGAGCAGCCGATTCCCGGGCTCTACGGCGTCGGCAACTGCGTGGCCTCGGCCTCGGGGCGCGCCTACTGGGCGGGCGGCGCGACGCTGGGTCCGATCATCGCCTTCGCCTACCGCGCGGCAAACGCGGCGCATGCCGAAAGCAGGAGCGAGGCATGAAGGCCCCGTCGATCCTCGCGCTGGCGCTGATGGGCCTGGGCGCGGCCCTTGCGCATGCCCAAACCCCCGGCGAGCGTCTCGCGCAGAACAGCTGCACCCAATGCCACACCTTCGGCAAGGGCGACCCGCACGGCGTCGGGCCGAACCTGTTCGGCCTGCTCGGCCGGCCCGCCGCGAGCGCCCCCGGCTTCACGTTCTCCAGGCAATACGTCGAAGCGATGAAGGGCAAGACCTGGGACCGCGCGCTGCTCGATCGCTGGCTCACCGACACCCAGGCGGTCGCGCCGGGCAACGCGATGGTCTATTTCCAGGACGACCCGAAGAAGCGCGAGGCGCTGATCGCGTACTTGCAGTCACTCAAGTGAAAGAAGGAGACACACCATGGCACTCACCCGTCAAACCATGACCGACGAGCAACGCAAGTCGGTGGCGCTCGAATACCTCAAGGCCTACGACAACGGCGGCGTCACCTCGACCGGCGGCTCGATCCTCGACCTGTTCGCGGAGGACGCGCAGGTCTACTTTCCCAAATGGGGCCTGGCCACCGGCAAGGCGCAGATCGGCCAGATGTTCGGCGATCTCGGCAGCCGGGGACGCTCCATCCAGCACCACTACGCGAGCTTCGTCTGGATCTTCTCCGGCACCGACCTCTTCGTGTGCGAAGGCACCAGCCACGGCGAGCATGTCGACGGACCCTGGCGCGCGGGCGTGCCCGAGTGGGGCGCGGGCCGCTGGTGCGACGTCTTCGAGGTTCGCGACTGGCTGATCCAGCGCTGCTTCATCTACCTCGACCCCGACTACGCCGGCAAGGACACGGCGCGCTACCCGTGGCTGGCCGGCAAGACCAACTCCGCCTGACACGACAACCGAAACGAGATCCCAGGGGGCTTCCCTTATGAACCTGACAGACATCCAGCGGGCCGCCGGCCTGAAGACGCCCATCCGCCACCAGCTCTTCATCGACGGGCGTTTCGTCAACGCCGAGTCCGGCGAGACGCTCGCCACGCTCAACCCGCATGACAACTCGACCATTGCCGACGTCGCGCTCGCCGGCAAGGCCGACGTGGACAAGGCCGTGGCCGCCGCGACGCGCGCCTTCCCGGCCTGGAGCCGCATGCCCGCGGCCGACCGCGGCCAGATCCTGCTCAGGCTCGCCGACCTGATCGAGGCCCACACGGAAGAGCTGGCGCGCCTCGAATCGCTCGACACCGGCCACCCGGTGCGCGACTCGCGCCGGCTCGACGTGCCGCGCACGGCCGCATGCTTCCGCTACTTCGGCGGCATGGCCGACAAGTTCCAGGGCGAAACCATACCGGTGGAGGCCGGCTTCCTGAACTACACCTTGCGCGAGCCCGTCGGGGTGGTCGGCCAGATCGTGCCGTGGAACTTCCCGCTCATGTTCACGAGCTGGAAGATGGCGCCCGCGCTCGCGGCCGGCAACTGCATCGTGATGAAGCCCTCCGAGATCACGCCGCTCAGCTCGCTCAAGATCGTCGAGCTCATGGCCGAGGCGGGCATGCCCGCCGGCGTGGTCAACATGGTGCCGGGCCTGGGCCAGGTCGTGGGCCAGTACATGGCCGAGCATCCCGGCATCGCCAAGATCGCCTTCACCGGCAGCACCGCCACCGGTCGCCGCGTCGTGCAGGCGAGCGCGGGCAATCTCAAGAAGGTGCAACTCGAACTGGGCGGCAAGGGCGCGAACATGGTGTTCGAGGACGCTGTGCTCCCGGCCGCCGTCAACGGCAGCGCCTGGGCCATCTTCCACAACCAGGGCCAGGCCTGCATCGCGGGCTCGCGCCTGATGCTGCACGAGAAGATCGCCGATGCCTTCCTGGAGAAGTTCATACCGCTCGCGCAGTCGATCCGGCTCGGCAACCCGCTCGACGAGGCCACCGAGATGGGCCCGCTCACGAGCGCGCTGCATCGCGAGCGCGTGCTGAGCTACGTCGAGGTGGCGAAGGAGCAGGGCGGCGAGGTGCTGGCGGGGGGCGGATCGCCCGGCGGCGAACTGGCCAACGGCTGCTACGTCCAGCCGACCGTGGTGCGCGCGCGGTCCTACCGCGACCGCATCGCCCAGGAGGAAGTCTTCGGCCCCTTCGTCACCGTGCTCACCTTCAGGAGCGACGAAGAGGCGATGGAGATCGCCAACGGCACCGACTACGGCCTGGGCAGCGGCCTGTGGACCACCGACCTGCAGCGCGCCCACCGCGTGGCGCGCGACCTGCACGCGGGCATGGTCTGGATCAACAGCTACAAGCGCGTGAACCCGGGCTCGCCCTTCGGCGGCGTGGGCCAGAGCGGCTATGGACGCGAGATGGGCTTCGATGCGATGCGCGAGTACACGCAGGTCAAGAGTGTGTGGGTGAACGTCGACGCCCAGATCCCGCCACACTTCGTGCGTTGAAACTCAAGGAAAGCTCTTCGCCATGCGCGACTTCATCCACACCACCCACCCGCAGCGCGTGGTGTTCGGCGCGGGATCGCTGAAACACCTCGCCCGGGAGATCGACGCCCTGGGCGCCCGGCGCGCCATCGTGCTCTCCACGCCCGAGCAGCGCGCGCAGGCGCAGCGTGTGGCCGACATGCTCGGCGCGCAGGCGGCCGGCATCTTCGACCGCGCCGTGATGCACGTGCCCATCGAGACCGCGCGCGAAGCGCGGGAACTGGCCCGCAAGCTCGACGCGGACTGCGCCATCGCCATCGGCGGCGGCTCCACCACGGGCCTGGGCAAGGCGATCGCGCTGGATTCGGGGCTTCCGATCCTCGCCATCCCGACGACCTACGCGGGCAGCGAGATGACGCCGATCTACGGCCTCACCGAAGGCGGCCTGAAGAAGACCGGCAAGGACCCGCGCGTGCTGCCGCGCACGGTGATCTACGACCCCGAGCTCTCGCGCACGCTGCCCGTGGGCCTGAGCGTGACGAGCGGCATCAACGCCATCGCGCACGCCGCCGAGGGCCTCTACGCGCAGGACAGCAATCCCGTGATGGACCTGATGGCCGAGGAGGGCATCGCCGCCCTGGCGCGCGCGTTGCCTGCCATCGTCCGCCAGCCCGACGACATCGACGCGCGCGCTGATGCCCTCTACGGCGCCTGGCTGTGCGGCAGCGTGCTCGGCGGCGTCGGCATGGCGCTGCACCACAAGCTTTGCCACACGCTGGGCGGCAGCTTCAACCTGCCGCATGCCGAGGTGCACACCGTGGTGCTGCCGCATGCGATCGCCTTCAACGCCGAAGCCGCGCCGCAGGCCATGCTGCGCATCGCGCGGGCGCTGGGCGCGGACAACGCCGCACAGGGCCTGTACGAACTCGCCAGGCGCAACGGCGCTCCGGTGGCGCTCAAGGACATCGGCATGCGCGCGGCCGACCTCGATCGCGCCGCCGACCTGGCAGTGAGCAACCCGTACTGGAACCCGAGGCCTTTCGGCCCCGCCGAGCGCGACGCCATCCGGGCGCTGCTGCAGCGGGCCTACGACGGCGATCCGCCGCGTTGACGAAGCGGGCCGCGGCCGCGACGCCTGCCGATTTTTTCAGCAAGAAGACAAAGAGAAGGAGACAAGCATGACATTCAGTCGCAGACAGTTCACCCAGGCCGCGGCCGCCCTGGCCGCAACCGGCGTCGCGCCGCTGGCCTTTGCGGCCGACACCCTCAAGATCGGCTACGTGTCGCCGCAGACGGGGCCGCTGGCGCCATTCGGCGAGGCCGACAAGTGGGTCATCGACCAGATGAAGACCGCCTTCAAGGACGGCATCGGCATCGGCGGCAGGAAGTACGCGGTGCAGATCGTGCTCAAGGACAGCCAGTCCAATCCCAACCGCGCGGGCGAGGTGGCCAATGACCTGATCCTCAAGGACAAAGTCGCGCTGGTGCTCACCGCGGGCACTCCCGAGACCGCCAACCCCGTGAGCGACGCCTGCGAACTCAACGAGGTGCCCTGCATCTCCAGTGTGGTGCCGTGGCAGCCGTGGTTCTTCGGCCGCAAGGGCGATCCGGCCAAGGGCTTCAACTGGACGTACCACATGTTCTGGGGCCTGGAAGACGTCATCGCCAACTACACCAACGGCTGGAAGACGCTCAGCACCAACAAGAAGGTCGGCGGCCTGTTCCCGAACGACGGCGACGGCAATGCGTGGGGCGACAAGGAGCTGGGCTTTCCGAAGCCGCTGGCGCAGATGGGCTTCACGCTCACCGATCCGGGACGCTTCCAGAACGGCACGCAGGACTTCAGCGCGCAGATCGCGGCCTTCAAGCGCGACGGCGTGGAGATCGTCACCGGCGTGGTGATTCCGCCGGATGCCAAGACCTTCCTGACGCAGGCGCGGCAGCAGGGCTTCAGGCCCAAGGTCATCACGCTGGGCAAGGCATTGCTCTTCCCCGGCGCCATCGAGGCGCTCGGCGACCTGGGCGAGGGACTGTCGACGGAAGTGTGGTGGAGCCCCTCGCATCCCTTCACCTCCAGCCTGACGAAGCAGAGCGCCAGGGCGCTCGCCGATGCCTACGAGGTGGGCACGAAGAAGCAATGGACGCAGCCGATCGGCTTCGCGCATGCGCTGTTCGAAGTGGCCGCCGATGCGCTCTCGCGCGCCAGGTCGGAGAAGGCTTCGGACGTGCGGGACGCGGTGGCGGCGACCTCGATCAACTCGGTGGTCGGGCCGGTGAAGTGGGGCGGGCAGGGGCCCTTCAAGAACGTCAGCAAGACGCCGCTCGTGCTCGGGCAGTGGGGCAAGGGCACGAAGTACAAGTACGAACTCGTCATCGTCAACGACGAGGCGGCGAAGAACATTCCGGCCGGCGGTTCGCTCAGGCCGATGCCGGGTTGAAGCGATGAGCCTGCTTGCCTTGCATGCGGTCAGCAAGTCCTACGGCGCGCTCAAGGTCACCGACGGCATCACGCTCGCGGTGACGCAGGGCGAGACGCTGGGCATCCTCGGGCCGAACGGCGCGGGCAAGACCACGCTCTTCAATCTGATCTCGGGCGACGTGCGGGTGGACGCGGGCCGCGTGGAATACGAAGGCCAGGACGTGACCTCGCTCAAGCCGCACCAGCGTTGCCATGCCGGCATCGGGCGCAGCTACCAGGTGCCGCAGCCCTTCGGCAACATGAGCGTGTTCGAGAACCTCGTCACCGCGGCCTGCTTCGGCGCGCGGGAGCGCGAGCAGGAGGCGTGGCAGACGGCCTACGAGGTGCTCGCGCAGACGGGCCTGATGTCGCAGGCGAACAAGCCGGCGGGCGGGCTCACGCTGCTGGACCGCAAGCGGTTGGAACTCGCGCGCGCGCTGGCGACGAGGCCGAAGCTCCTGCTGCTCGACGAGATCGCGGGCGGCCTGACCGAGCCCGAGGCGAAGCAGCTGGTGGAGGAACTGCAGCACATCAAGGCGCGCGGGGTGACCATGATCTGGATCGAGCACGTGGTGCATGCGCTGCTCTCGCTGGCCGACAGGCTTTTCGTCATCAACTTCGGGCAGAGGCTGGCCGAGGGCGAGCCGCGGGCGGTGATGAACGATCCGGAAGTGCGGCGGGTGTACATGGGGATGGAAGCATGACCGCGCTGCTCGCGGCCCAGGGCCTGGAGGCCTTCTATGGCGACGCCCAGGCGCTCTTCGGCATCGACGTCTCGCTCGCACAGGGTGAACTGGTCGCGATCATCGGCTCCAACGGCGCCGGCAAGTCCACCCTGCTCAAGTGCCTGACGGGCCTGGTGAAGGCGCCGCGCGGCGCCGTGCATTTCAAGGGCGAGGCCATCGGCGGGCTGCCGCCGGGCGATATCGTCAAGCGTGGCCTGGCGATGGTGCCGGAAGGCCGGCGCCTCTTCCCCAGCCTGAGCGTCGAGGAGAACCTGCAGATCGGCGGCCTCACCCGACGCAAGGGGCCGTGGAACCTGCAGCGCCTCTACACGCTCTTCCCCATCCTGGCCGACAAGCGCCACGATCCCGGCACCTCGCTTTCGGGCGGCCAGCAGCAGATGGTGGCGCTGGGCCGCGCGCTCATGAGCAACCCGGAGGTGCTGCTGTGCGACGAACTCTCGCTCGGGCTCGCGCCCATCGTGATCCGCGAGATCTACGCGGCCATGCCCGCCATCACCGGCGAGGGCATGACGGTGGTGATCGTCGAACAGGACGTGACGATGGCGCAGCGCGTCTCGCAGCGCATCTACTGCCTGCAGGAGGGCCGGGTGTCCTTGCAGGGGCGCTCGGATTCGCTCACGCGGGAGCAGATCTCGCAGGCCTACTTCGGCCTGTGAGCCAAGGGAAGACCCATGCTCGAAACGATTCTCCAGGGCATCCTGCTCGGCGGCCTCTACACCCTCTTCGCGCTGGGCCAGTCGCTGATGTTCGGCGTCATGCGCCTGACCAACACGGCGCAGGGCGACTTCATCATCCTCGGCGCCTTCGCGGTGGTCGCGGGTACCACGCTCTTCGGCGACGCGCCGCTGCTGATCGCGCTCGCCGTGCTGCCGGTGGCCTTCGCCTTCGGCTACGCGCTGCAGCGCTATGTGCTCAACGGCACGCTAGGCAAGGACCCGCTGCCTTCACTGGTCGTGACCTTCGGACTGTCGATCGTCATCCAGAACCTGCTGCTCGAAGTGTTCTCGGCCGATCCGCGCTCGATCGAGACCGGCGGGCTCAACACGCAGGGGCTGCGCATCGGCGACTCGCTCTCCCTCGGCGTGCTGCCGCTCATCGTGCTGGCGATCGCGCTGGCGGCGACGGCGGCGCTGCAGTGGCTGTTCGCGAACACGGCGCTCGGCCGCTCCTTTCGCGCGGTCTCGGACGATCGCGAGATCGCCGAGCTCATGGGTCTGAATGCGAAGAAGGTCTATGCGCTGGCCACGGCCATTGCCTTCGTGCTGATCGCCGTGGCGGGCGCGCTGCAGGGCATGCGCACGACGGTGTCGCCGTCGGACGGCCCGCTGCTGTTGCTCTTCGCCTTCGAGGCCGTGATCATCGGCGGCATGGGCTCCTTCTGGGGCACGCTGGCGGGCGCGATGATCCTGGGCATCACGCAGCAGATCGGCTTTCGGCTCGATCCGGGCTGGGGCATCTGGGTGGGGCACATCGTGTTCCTGGTCGTGCTGGTGCTGCGGCCGCAGGGCCTTTTTCCGAAGACGCGAGGCTGAGGTCCCAACCATGGCAACCCTGAAAGACACGCTCATGATCCCGGCGACATTCGACGTGGTGCGCGGCACGGCCGCGAGCCGCGCCGCGCTGCTGGTGGCGCTCGCGCTCGCCGTGCTGGCGGGCAGCCTGCCGCTGTGGGGCGAATCGAGCTGGATGCGCGAGTTCGTCGAGATCGCCTGCTACTTCATCTTCGCGATGATGTGGAACCTGCTCGCGGGCTACGGCGGCATGGTGAGCATCGGGCAGCAGGCCTTCTTCGGCTTCGGCGGCTACGTGATGCTGATGCTGGGCAACTTCGCGGGCCTCAATCCCTTCCTTGCGATTCCGCTGGGCGCGCTGGCCGCCGGGGCGATCGCGGTGCCGGTGTCCTTCGTGGCCTTTCGCCTGTCGGGCGGCTATTTCGCGATCGGCACCTGGGTGATCGCCGAAGTGTTCCGCCTGAGCTTCGCGAACGTGTCGGCGGTGGGCGGCGGCTCGGGCACCACGCTGACGGCGCTGCGCGGCATCGACAAGGCGACGCGCGAGAGCGTCACCTACTGGATGGCGCTGGCCTGCGTGATCGCGGCGATCGCGCTGGTCTACCTGTTCCTGCGCAGCAAGCGCGGCCTGGCGCTGCTGGCGATCCGCGACAACGAGGTGGCGGCCGAATCGCAGGGCGTGCCCGTCGCGCGCATGAAGCTCGCGGTGTACGTGGTCGCGGCCTTCGGCGCCGGGCTGGCCGGTGCGCTGTACTTCGTCGGCAACCTGCGCATCAGCCCCGACGCCGCCTTCAGCGTGAACTGGACGGCCTTCGCGATCTTCATGGTGGTGATCGGCGGCATCGGCCGGATCGAGGGACCGCTGGTGGGCGCGCTCATCTTCTGGGCGCTCAACAAGTTCCTGAGCGACTACGGGACCTGGTATCTGCTCGGACTCGGAATGCTCGCTATCCTCACGACCATCTTCTTCAAGCAAGGGCTGTGGGGCTACGCGCAGCAGCGCTGGGGCTGGTCGCTGTTTCCCACGCAGCGCCGCCTGGTACCGCGCGATGGCGCGGCCCTGAAACGTTCGTCGCCCGTGCCCTACCACCCCGAACTGGAACTCCATCCCCATGCGAAACATCAATGAAGACACCATCACCGGCGCCGTGCTCGAACGCATGGCGGATTGCGACAACCCGCGCCTGAAAGAGGTCCTGTCGGCCCTGGTGCGCCACCTGCACGACTTCGCCCGCGAGGTGCGCCTGACCGAGGCCGAGTGGGCCGCGGGCATCGAGTTCCTCACGGCCACGGGCCAGAAGTGCGACGCCAAGCGGCAGGAGTTCATCCTGCTGTCGGACACGCTGGGCCTGTCGATGCTGACCGTCGCGCTCAACCATGCGAAGAGCGCGCAGGCCACCGAGGCCACGGTGTTCGGCCCCTTCCATGTGCAAGGCGCGCCGCGCCTCGCGCTCGGCGATGACATCTCGGGCGGCGCCAAGGGCGAAGTCCTGTTTGTCAACGCCACCGTGCGCGGGCGCGACGGCGAGCCCGTTGCGGATGCGGAGGTCGATGTCTGGGAGGCCGATGCCGAAGGCTTCTATGACGTGCAGCGCGCAGGACTGGAGCGGGCGCAGGGCCGCGCTGTGTTCCGCACCGACGCTCAGGGCCGGCTGTGGTTCCGGGGCGTGATGCCGGTGGCCTATCCGATCCCGACGGACGGGCCGGTGGGCCAGATGCTCAGGGCGACGAAGCGCCACCCCTGGCGGCCGGCGCATGTGCATTTCATGATCCAGGCGCCGGGCTACGAGACGCTCATCACGCACGTGTTTCGCGATGGCGACGTCTATCTCGACAGCGACGCGGTCTTCGGCGTGCGCAGCTCGCTGATCGGCGACTTCGTGTCGCACCCGGCGGGCAGGGCGCCCGATGGCAGCGAGCAGTCGAAGCCCTTCCACAGCTTGAACTTCGACTTCGTGCTGGAGCCGGCTGCGCAGGTGAAGTAGCCGGTCCCCTCTCTCTCCGGAGGGAGAGGGGACCGCCCGTCTTCTTCTTGTTCGTGGCTTCTCCTCGTGAAGGGGGGAATCGGGCGCAGTGTGGCGTGCGGCGCTTCGCGGCGCTTCCCCCGCATTGGGGAGGTCGGCATCGCCGTTGCCGAGACCGCATAGGATGGCCCCGCGAGACGGAGCCATGACGATGACCTACAAGGAGCGAAGCTCGGCCGAGGCCTTGCGTGGCCGTGCATCTCGTGCGTACCTATGGCGACGCGCATGCACGAGCGATCACCTTGAAGCAAGGTCCCATCGGAACCCGTGGACTGACGGTCGGAGCGCTCGGCTTCGGCTGCATGGGCATGTCGGAGTTCTATGGCGAGACCGGACTCGGCGGCCTACATCCGCAGCGCGTGCGAAGCCTCACTGCGCCGCCTGGGCGTCGAGACCATTGACCTGTACTACGCGCACCGCCTCAACCCCAAGACGCCGCTGGAGGAGTCGATCGGCACGCTGGCCGAGCTGGTTCGCGAGGGCAAGGTGCGCGAGGTCGGCGCATCGTTCTGCGCCTACAGCCCGCTGGGCCGGGGCTTTCTCACTGGCCAGGAGCAGGGTGAGGCGCTCGATGCCAAGGACTTCCGCCGCTCGAACCCGCGCTTTGCCGAGGCCAACCTGTGGGCCAACATGCGCATCGTGGACAGCGTGCGGGCCCTCGCGGCGGAGAAGTCATGCACGCCGGCCCCGTTGGCGCTGGCCTGGCTTCCGGCCCAGGGCGAGGGCGTGATCCCCATCCCCGGCACCAAGCGTATCCGCTGCCTGGACGACAACCTCGGCGCGTTGAGCGTGACGCTCGGCCCGCAGGACTTGCGCCGGATCGCGGTAGCGCTTCCGCTCGGCATTGCGGCCGGCGAACGCTACACCGAAGAAGGCATGAAGGGCCTCGGCGCCTGAAACCGCGCTTGCGGCATCGGCTTCACGCCCCCGCGGCTCGCCGCAGCAGGCTTACATAGCCCGCTTGGGTTTCCATGCGTGCGACGGTGCCGTTGCGGCGCAGCAGCGCATGGGCCTTGGGCAGACTCCAGCACGGCAGGCTGGTGAACATGTGGTGTTCGCAGTGGTAGTTCACCCAGTAGGGCGCGACCAGCAGACGTTCCAGCGGGTTGGCATGTGTCGTGCGGGCCTGACGCAGCGGGTCGGGCTCGTTCTGCGCCACCAGGGCGTGCTCCGCGATGTTGCGCACGCGGCTGACCAGGGGCAGCCAGGTCACCATCGGCAGCAACCACATCAGGAGCCAGACCCACCAGAAGCCGGCCGCCGCGAAGAGCAGGAAGCCGAGCGCATTGCCCGCCAGGAAGCGGCGCTCCTTCCAGAGCTCCTGTGCGAACAGCGCGACCGCGGATTCGCCGTCGGCGCGCGCCTTGATCCGCTCGCCGACGTGGCCGAAGCGCTGCTTGAGAAATGTCCGTCCGCTCAAGTCGCGCAACACCTTGCGCCGCAACGAGGCGCGCGTGATGGGAAAGGGCGCGGACAGAACGAGGTCCGGGTCTTCGGACTGCTGCACGAAGCGGTGATGCTGGAGATGGTAGGGGCGGTAGTCGCGCAGCGTCGAGGAGCACAGCCATGTGGCGACCCAGTCGTTGATCCCGCGGTGGCGATGCAGGCCGGCGTGCGCCGCGTCGTGCATCAGCACGAAGAGTCCCAGCTGACGCGTGCCAATGATCACCACCGCCAGCGGAATCGTCACCGGCCAAAGCACGCCCACGACCATTGCCGCTCCGATGACCAGCCAGCAATGCGCCACCAGCCACAAGCCCTTCCAGGAGGAGCGCGCTGTCAGCCCGGCCCATTCGTCGGCAGTGAAGAAATCTTCAGGTTGGGCGCGGGGGGCAACGGCCAAGGGGGTCTCCAAGGGCTAGGAAAGTCTACCCTCCGAGAGCCCAGTGTCCAGCGCGATCGGCCTCGACCCGCCGCGAGGCGCCCGCGACCGTGCCGCGTTGCGCCCGATTTCGTCGAAGCGGCCGAAACTCACCGGCGCGGCGCCGGGCTGCAGGCCGGTGAAGCAGGGCATGCCGTCCTCGCCATAGGTGGTGCGTCCGACCACGAGCACCGCGTGCGCCACGGAGCCCTCGCGCGGGAAGACGGCATAGACGGTGGATGGATGCGAGCCGTCGACGATGTCCTCGAAGATCACACCGTCCCAGTTGGCCAGGCCCATGCCCACCTGGCGGCATGCGTCCTGCGCGATGCGTCCGGTGCTCGTGCGGCTCTGCCGGAATTCCGACTCGGTGATGATGAGCGGCCGGGTGAGCCGGACGAAGACATTCTGCAACTCGCCGTCCTCGAAGAAGCTGGCGTTCAGCCGCGAACTGGTCAACCAGAAGATCGCCTCCCGGCGGAGGTCATCGTCGACGGGGCAGCCGCGAAAGACCATGATCGGCCTGCCCGTGGGTGCACCATCGTGCGTCACGTGGCTTCCCGCGAACCATTGGCGAAAACGTGCCGACCGGACAAACGCATTTCGTTTGCGGTCCGCAGATTCAAGATCTGTCGGCGCCCGGGCGTCGACAGACACCCCCATCGATGGCATTTGGACCTCCCTGGACTTTGTCAGGGAGGTGAGACTGCGTCGCACGCCCGGCCGCAGAGGTAGGAATGGGTCCCGAAAAGAAGTAAAAAGTCTTCCTTTTGCCGGCGAAAGACGGCTCGCGGTTCTCAAGCGTACGCCCTGCGGTTGGAACGCCTCAGCATCAGTTCATCGGCGACCTCGATCGCCCGATGCCCCATCACGGCGACCGGATAGCTGCCGATCATCATGCTGTCGTAGGTGATGGTGGCGTAGCAGAACTCGGAGCCGAGCGCAGCGGCGGCGTCCTGAAGGCACTCGGCGATCGACGGCAGGCCCTCGCGCTCGTAGCACCGCGTGCCGTCGCCGATGCCCACGTAGGAATTGAAGTTTCGCTCTCCGCGCTTGGTGATTTCGACTGCAGGTTGCATGGACGACTCCCGGAACTCAGTGAATGAATTCTCTGGGTCGGCCGCGGCGTGCGTCTACTAGCCATTGGTACGGTCTACTCCGAAATGATGAGCGCGAAGGTGGCTCGCCGAGGGGAGTGAACGAAGCCTTTCGTTGACTTGCGCGCGCCGGGCCCGACGCGTAACGTCATGTAACTTATTTCACCCCTCTTGCGCCTTGATGATCACCAAACGCCGCCTGCTCGAAACCTTCGCCGCGACACTTTGCGCGCCGGCCGCGTGGGCT
Organism: Variovorax sp. 01T432; assembly: GCF_056398605.1. Taxonomy (NCBI): domain Bacteria; kingdom Pseudomonadati; phylum Pseudomonadota; class Betaproteobacteria; order Burkholderiales; family Comamonadaceae; genus Variovorax; species Variovorax sp. 01T432. The sequence goes on along the minus strand of NZ_JBFTPS010000007.1, from coordinate 68,510 downwards.
CAACAGGCCATACCCGCCGGGAACACCAGATCCACCCGCACCGCCGGCGGTGCCGGGTCCGCCAATTGGCCGAGCAAGCCGGTGCGCCTGCTCGTCGGCTTTCCGGCCGGCGCATCGCCGGACCTCGCGGCCCGCGCCATCGCCGAGCCGCTTTCCAGGCTGCTCGGCCAGCCGGTCCTGGTCGAGAACCGGCCGGGCGCGAGCGGCAACCTCGCGGCCGACCAGGTGGCCAAGGCCCAGGACGATCACACCATCGGCGCGCTGATCAACGGCAACCTCACGATCGCGAAGCTGCTCAATCCGAAGACGCCCTTCGACCCCGAGAAGGACTTCGCGCCGATCAGCATGGTCGGCACCGCGCCGCTGGTGCTGGCGGTCACGCCCGATGCCGTCGGCTCGAGCCCCGTCGAACTGCTGCTCTGGGCGCGCAACCTCAGCGACAAGGGCAAGTACGGCACGCCGGGCGTCGGCACGGTCGGCCATCTCGGCATGGAGTTGCTCAAGAGCCGCACCAACATCACTGCCAGGCACGTTCCCTTCACCGGCAATCCGCAGGTCATCGCCGCGATGCTCAAGGGCGAGATCCAGCTGGCGCTGCTGCCGCCCGGGCTGGCCCGGCCGCATGTCAATTCAGGCAAGCTCAAGGCCGTGGGCGTCACCTCGCCCGAGCGCAGCCCGCTGTACGCCGAACTGCCCACGCTGCGCGAAGCCAATGTGCGGGGAGCCGACCTCGAGATCTGGACGGCGATCGCGGCGCCGGCCAGCCTGCCGCCGACGGCGGTGGCCAAGCTCAACGCGGCCCTGGTGGATGTCCTCGGCTCGGCCGAAGTGCAACGCGGCCTGCTCGCCGCCGGCTGGCAGGCCCGGGCCGGCACGCCGCAGCAACTGGCCTATCGCATGCGAAGCGACACCTCGCAGCTGGGCGGCGTCATCCTGATGCGCGGCATCCAGTCCGAGGCCTGAGCCCAGCGCGCTCAGAGCAGGCGCGAGATCTCCCGCGCGGCCGCCAGGAGCGGCGGGAGCATGGTGTCCTGCATCACTTTCGCGCTCGTGCGGTTCGTCTGCCCGCTGATGTTCAGCGCCGCGATGGTGCGGCCGGCCCGGTCGACGATCGGCGCGGCGATGGAGGTCAGGCCTTCTTCCAGTTCCTGGTTGACCAGGCACCAGCCCTGGCGCCGTGCCTGCACGACCTTGGCGAGGAGCGCATCGATGTCGGTCACGGTGTGGCGCGTCAAGGCCTGCGGTGCCGAGGCTTCGAGCCGGGCGCGCACCTCGGCGTCGTCCAGGCCGGCCAGCAGCAGGCGGCCCAGCGAAGTGCAATAGGCCGGCAGGCGCGAGCCGACGCCCAGGCTGATGCGCATGATCTTGTGCGTGGGCACGCGCATGACGTAGACGATGTCGGTCGCGTCAAGAACGGCGGCAGAGCAGGATTCCTGCACCTCCCGCACCAGCGCCTCCATGACGGGCTCGGCGCGGTTCCAGATCGGCATCGAGGACAGGTAGGCAAAGCCGAGATCGAGGATGCGCGGGGTCAGGCTGAAGAGCTTGCCGTCCGTCTCGACATAGCCGAGCGTCTGCAGCGTGAGCAGGATGCGGCGCGCGCCGGCCCGCGTGAGCCCGCTGGCTGCCGCGACCTCGCTGAGCGTCTGCCGCGGCGCGCTCGCGCTGAAGGAACGGATCACCTGGAGCCCGCGGGCGAAGGACTGCACGTAGCTGTCGCCGGGGGCCGGGGAAACGGGTTGCATGTCTTGGGTTGCCATGGGGCGTGATTTTCTCTAGAATTCATTATACGAACAATTGTTCGATATACGAACATTTTCGATACCCGGAAATCCTCTTGCCAAGGCGCGAGCCGAGGCGTCCAGTCAGTTCCTTGCTTCCTCTCATTCCCCGGAGACAGATTCCATGATCAACAAGATCGCGCGCTCGGTCGCCGATGCCATGGCCGGCATCCAGGATGGCGCCACGGTTCTCATCGGCGGCTTCGGCACCGCCGGCATTCCCAACGAGCTCATCGACGGCCTCATCGAACAGGGCGCCAAGGACCTCACGGTCGTCAACAACAATGCCGGCAACGGCGAGACCGGGCTCGCGGCGCTGCTCATGGCGGGCCGCGTGCGCAAGATCATCTGCAGCTTTCCGCGCCAGGCCGACAGCCAGGTGTTCGACGGCCTCTACCGCTCCGGCAAGCTCGAGCTCGAACTCGTGCCCCAGGGCAATCTGGCGGAGCGCATCCGCGCCGCCGGCGCCGGCATCGGCGCCTTCTTCTGCCCGACGGGCTTCGGCACGCAATTAGCCGGCGACCGCGAGACGCGCGAGATCGACGGCAAGGAATACGTGCTGGAGTACCCGATCCACGGCGACGTGGCGCTGATCAAGGCCGAGCGGGGCGACCGCTGGGGCAATCTGGTCTACCGCAAGGCCGCGCGCAACTTCGGGCCCGTGATGGCCATGGCGTCCTCGCGGACCATCGCGACCGTGCACGAGATCGTCGAGCTCGGCGAGATGGACCCCGAAGCCATCGTCACGCCCGGCATCTTCGTTCACCAGATCGTCAAGATCGACCGCGTCGCCACCCAGGCAGGCGGCTTCAAGAAGGCAGCATGAACATGACTTATCAACGTCGCACCAAGGACCAGCTCGCCGCCCGGGTCGCCCAGGACATCTTCGACGGCGCTGTCGTCAATCTCGGCATCGGCCAGCCGACGCTGGTTGCCAACCACCTGCCCGCCGGCCGGGAGGTCATCCTGCACAGCGAGAACGGCATTCTCGGCATGGGCCCCGCGCCCGCCGCGGGCAGCGAGGACTACGACCTCATCAACGCCGGCAAGCAGCCGGTGACGCTGCTGCCCGGCGGCGCGTACTTTCACCATGCCGACAGCTTCGCGATGATGCGCGGCGGCCACCTGGACATCTGCGTGCTCGGCGCCTTCCAGGTCTCCGCCACCGGCGATCTCGCGAACTGGAGCACGGGCGAGGAGGGCGCCATCCCCGCGGTAGGCGGCGCGATGGACCTGGCCATCGGCGCCAAGCAGACCTGGGTCATGATGGACCTGCTGACCAAGAAGGGCGAGAGCAAGATCGTCACGGAATGCAGCTACCCGCTGACCGGCATCGGCTGCGTGAAGCGGGTCTACTCGGACCTTGCCACCCTCGAATGCACGCCCTCGGGCCTGAAGCTGATCGACAAGGTCGAAGGCCTCGCGCATGGCGAACTCGAAAAGCTGGTCGGCCTGCCGATCGCCCTCTGAATCATCGACTGAGAGACACACCATGACGAATCAAGCCTTCATCTGCGACGCCATCCGCACTCCCTTCGGCCGCTACGGCGGCGCCCTTGCGAGCGTGCGCGCCGACGACCTCGGCGCCATCCCGCTGCGCGCGCTGATGGAACGCAACAAGAACGTCGACTGGCAGGCCGTTGGCGACGTGCTCTATGGCTGCGCCAACCAGGCCGGCGAGGACAACCGCAACGTGGCGCGAATGTCGGCGCTGCTGGCGGGCCTGCCGCTCGAACTGGGCGGCGCCACCATCAACCGCCTGTGCGGTTCGGGGCTGGATGCCGTCGGCAGCGCGGCGCGCGCCATCAAGGCCGGCGAGGCCGGCCTGATGATCGCGGGCGGCGTCGAGAGCATGAGCCGCGCGCCTTTCGTCATGCCCAAGGCCGAGAGCGCCTTCAGCCGCGCCAACGCCGTTTACGACACCACCATCGGCTGGCGCTTCGTCAACAAGCTGATGAAGGCGCAGTACGGCGTCGACTCGATGCCCGAGACGGCCGAGAACGTGGCCACCGACTACAAGATCGAGCGCGAAGCCCAGGACCGCATGGCGCTCGCCTCGCAGCAGCGCGCCGTGGCGTCGCAGAAGTCGGGCTTCTTCGACGCCGAGATCGTGCCGGTGTCCGTGCCGCAGAAGAAGGGTGAGGCGATCGTCGTCGGCAAGGACGAGCATCCGCGCGACACCAGCCTCGAGGCGCTCGCCAAGCTCAAGGGCGTGGTGCGTCCCGACGGCACCGTGACGGCCGGCAATGCCAGCGGCGTGAACGACGGCGCCGCCGCCCTGCTCCTGGCCGACGAGGCGAGCGCTGCCAAGTACGGCCTCACGCCGCGCGCCCGCGTGGTCGGCATGGCCACGGCCGGCGTGCCGCCGCGCGTGATGGGCATCGGCCCCGCGCCGGCGACCGAGAAGGTGCTCAAGCTCACCGGCCTCAGGCTCGACCAGATCGACGTGATCGAACTCAACGAGGCTTTCGCCGCCCAGGGCCTGGCCGTGCTGCGCCTGTTGGGCCTGAAGGACGACGACGCGCGCGTCAACATCAACGGGGGCGCGATTGCGCTGGGTCACCCGCTGGGCGCCAGCGGCGCGCGCCTCGCGACCACGGCCATCAACCAGCTGCACAGGGGCGGTGGACGCTACGCGCTGTGCACCATGTGCATCGGCGTGGGCCAGGGCATCGCCGTCATCCTGGAACGCGTCTGATGGGCGCCACGCGGCGCCTTCTGCTCCTGGGTTCGCTGGCCGCGGCCAGCGCGCCGGCCTGGGCACAGGCCGATGCCAGGCCGATCCGGATCGTCGTGCCCTTCGCGCCGGGCGGCGGCAACGACGTGTTCGCGCGCCAGATGGCCAGGAGCCTCGGCGAACTGCGCAAGCAGAGCGTCATCGTGGACAACCGCCCCGGCGCGGGAGGCAATGTCGGCAGCGAGCAGGTGGCGCGCAGCGTGCCGGATGGCAGCACGCTGCTGCTGGGTCACACGGGCACGGTCTCGATCAATCCGGTGCTCTACAAGGGATTGAAGTTCGATGCGCGCAAGGACCTGGTGCCGGTGGCGATGTTCGCCTCCTCGGCGCTGGTGCTCGTGGTGCCGGCCTCCTCGAAGGTCCGCACGGTCGCCGACCTGGTGGCGGCGGCGAAGGCCCAGCCGGGCGCGTTCAACTACGCCTCCAGCGGTAGCGGCACGGGCGGCCACCTGACGGGCGAACTCTTCGCGCAGCGAACGGGCGTGAAGATGGACCACATCCCGTACAAGGGCACGAGCCCGGCGCTCACCGATCTCGCCGGCGGCCAGGTGCAGATGATGTTCAGCGTCATTCCTCCGGCGCTGGCACTGGTCAAGGGTGGCAGGCTGCGCGCCATCGCCGTGACCGGCGCCAGGCGGCTGCCATCGCTGCCCGAAGTGCCGACGGTCGCCGAGTCCGGCGTTCCCGCCCTCGCGGACTTCGAGAGCACCCTCACCTACGGCATCCTTGCGCCGCGCGGCACGCCCGATGCGTTCGTGAAGGAGCTGTCGGCGCAGATGCTCAAGGTGGCGGCGACACCCGAGTTCCAGTCGCGGCTGGATGTGGAAGGCGCCGTGCCGCTGCTCGGCGGTTCGGCGGACTACGCCTCGCTGATCGCCAGGGAGAGCGCGAAATGGGCCGAGATCGTGAAGGTCTCAGGCGCCACGCCCGATTGAGGCCTGCGGCCTGGTCCCCAGGTTGCTCTCCCATGCCAGTGTGGCGGCCGCGAGATCTTCGAGGGCGCTTCCCACGGCCTTGAACACCGTGCGCTCGCTCTCGCTGGCGCGCCCCGCGCGCTCGCCCTTGCAGAGCTGAGCCAGCGTCGCCTGGATCTCGCCCGGCCCCAGCGCGCCGGCGGCGATCGCGTCGAGCACATCGCCTGCCTTCGCCAGCGCCTCCTCGGTGTCGACGAACACGCGCGCACCGGCGAAGCAGGCCGCATCCGCCTCCTTCATCGTGGGTGTGAAGCTGCCGATCAGGTCCAGGTGCGATCCCGGCGCGAGCCACTCGCCCTTCACCAGCGCGGCGGTGGAAAGGGTGGCGCAGCTCACGATGTCGGCTTGGCGCACCGCCGCTTCGAGCGACCCCGCGGCATGTGCGTTCCAGCCTTCGTTTCGCCACTGCGCGGCCAGTGCCTGCGCGCTCTCGGGCCGATGGTTCCAGACCACGATCTCTTCGATCCCGCGCACGCTGGCATGCGCCGCCGGCAGCAGGCGCGCGACGCGGCCCGTGCCGAGGACCAGCAGGCGCCGGGCGTCGGCTCGCGCCAGGAACGAGGCAGCGAGGGCGGCCGCCGCCGCCGTGCGATGCGCCGTGATCACGTTGCCGTCGATCGAGGCCAGCGGCACGCCGGTGTGGGCGTCGTACAGCACATAGGTGGCGTGCAGGCCGGGCAGGCCGCGCGCACCGTTGCCCGGAAAGATGTTGATGGTCTTGATGCCGAGATAGCCCGCGTCGCTCCATGCCGGCATGATCAGGACCGTGCCACGGTCAGCGCCCGCCTCGACCGCGTGCACATGGCGCGGCGGCACCGTGGCATCGCCGGCGAAGGCTTCGCGCAAGGCCGGGACGAGGCGCGCGAAGTCGAGGTGGGCGCGGGTGTCGTCGGCGTCGAGGTTCTTCATGGGGGTTCGTGGCGAGGTGGTGTTGCGCGCATGCCCAATGTAGTCTTTCCTCTACGTTGCCGAGCCCGCTGGGCGTGTGCAGAATTTCACGATGGCTCAACCGATGACCACGCCCGCCGCGCTTCAGGACGAAGAGCTCCAGAGTCTCGCGGCGCAGTGGCGAATCCGCGCCATGCAAGGCGACCAGCTCGCCCATCGCATGGCCCAGGCGCTCGAAGCCGAGCAGCGCCGGCGGATCCGCGACACCGGCCTGCTGGCGCTTCCGCCCGAGCACCCGCCGGTGGTGGCACCATGGTGGAAATTCTGGTGATCCCCCGATGGACTTCCCGATCGCTCTTGCGCTGCTCAGTCTCTTCGCAGCGACCTTTCTTTCCAACTTCATTGCGCGTCGGCGCGACAGATCCTTCAGCTTCGACGCGATCACGCTCGAAGCGCGTGAGTTGCTGTTGCAGGAACGCGCGGCGCCCATTCCGCTGGGTCCGACGTTGACGGCCGCGCATTGGGCGCGGCTCGAGGCAGCGCAGCCGACCTGGCGTCGGCAGGTGTTCGAGGCCACGCGCTCTCGCTACCTGGAGGCCCGCGCCGCCGTCGCCCGCAGCGAGCTGGACGGGGAGCTCTACTATCCGAACCCCGTCGAGGTGTCCGGTGCCGCGCATGCGCTGCTGGTGCTGACCGAGCGCTTCTGAGCTACTGGTAGATCTTCTGCAGCAATCGGATGAGTGTCTCGCGCTCGCGGGGGGTAAGACGCGCGCTCGCGTCGGCTTCCAGCTGGATCACGGTCCGCTCGGCTTCCCGCACCAGTTCTTCACCGGCCGGCGTCAGGTGGAGGCCGATGGCGCGGCCATCGTGCGGATGCGGCCGCCGCTCGATCAGCCCGCGGGCATCCATCGCGGCGATCAGGCTCACGAGGTTGGGCGGCAGGATGTCGAGCGTCGTGCAAAGCTGTCGCGAAGTGGCGCCGGGGTTGTGCGCGAGCAGGGACAGCACGGAGAAGTCGACCTGCTTGAGTCCGTAGGCCGTCATGCGCTCCGAGAACACCTCGCTGATGGTGAGCCAGGCGCGGCGCGCGTTGTAACCGACGAGGCCTTCGAGCACGTGCGTATCGAGCCGGTCGGAGCGGAGGGGCTGCGCGCCGGTCGCGGGGGTGGATTTCTTGCGGGAGTCTGCCATGCCCCAAGGGTAACTGGCTCGCGGCCCGGCGTGTGGCTCAGGCGGCGGACGGAGCCGAGCCGGCGGCCTCGCAGGCGCGCTTGACGATGCCCAGTCGCATCTCGAACTCGGGCAGCACCCAGCGGTGGAAGGCAGCCGCGGGCGCGGACCAGCGAGCTTCCCGCGGCGCCGCGCGTTCGATGCGGGCCCAGGCCCAAGCCATCAATGCCAGCATGACGACGCGCAGGTAGTCGTCGGCGACCTCGAAAGGCAGCGCGGCGTCGGCCTGTGCCGCCATGACGACCGTGGTGGTGAGGTAGCGCAGTTGCGCGAGGCGGCGTTGCACCTCGGCCTCGTTGTCGCGCGAGGCTTCGAGCTCGTCGCGCAACTCGACCAGCAGCGCCGACATGCCGCTGCCGCCGTCCGCCAGCACCTTGCGCACCAGCAGGTCGATGGCCTGGATCTCGTTGGTGCCCTCGTAGATCATGGTCACGCGCGCATCGCGCACCACTTGTTCGATGCCCCATTCGCGGATGTAGCCGTGGCCGCCGAAGACCTGCAGGCACTCGCTGGCGCCATGAAAGGCCTGCTGGGTGGCGGCGGCCTTGAGCACGGGGGTGACGAGCGCGCACCAGCGTTGCGCGCGTTCCCGGGTCCTGGCGTCGCCGTCGTGCCTGGCGACGTCGAGTTGAAGGGCGGTCCGGTAGGCGATCAGCCGTGCGCCTTCGATCCAGGCTCGCTGCGTGTCGAGGATCCGCCGGATGGCGGGGTGTTCGGCGATCAGGTCGGCGGCTTCGCCGGCGCGGCTGGCGCGTGCCGGACCGGGCGCGCGCATCTGCCGCCGCTCGCGGGCATAGGCGTCGGCCTTCTGCCAGGCGGCGTCCAGCAGCCCGATGCCCTGCAGCGCCACATGCAGCCGCGCCGCGTTCATCATCACGAACATCGCGGCCAGCCCGCGGTTCGCTTCGCCGATCAGCCACCCGGTCGCGTCGTCGAAGCGCATGACGCAGGTGGAGCTGCCGTGCAGGCCCATCTTTTCCTCGATGCGTTCGCAGTGCACCGCGTTGCGCGATCCGTCGGGAAGCCACTTGGGCACGAGCACCAGGGACAGGCCCTTGAGGCCGGCGGGCGCATCCGGCAGCCGGCACAGCACGAGGTGGACGATGTTGTCCGTCAGGTCGTGGTCGCCGCCGGAGATGAAGATCTTGCCGCCCGCCACGCGGAAGCTGCCGTCCGCCTGCGCCGTGGCGCGCGTGCGCACCTGGCCCAGGTCGCTGCCGGCGTGGGCTTCGGTCAGGCACATGGTGGCGAGCCATTCGCCGCTGGCGATCTTCGGCAGGTAGCGCTGCTTGAGGGCGTCGCTGCCGTGGTGCCTGATGCACTCGTAAGCGCCATGGAGCAGGCCGGGCGCCATCGTGAGGCTGTGGTTGGCGGCGCTCAGCCACTCGTACAGGATGGCATCGAGCACGGCGGGCAAGCCCTGGCCGCCGTCTTCGGGGGCGGCGGAGAGCGCGGGCCAGCCGCCGTCGACGAAGGCACGGTAGGCCTCGCGAAATCCCGGCGGCGTGGTGACGCTGCCGTCGACGAAGCGGCAGCCTATCTCGTCGCCATCGCGGTTCGGCGGGGCGACCACCTCGGCCACGAACCTGGCCGCTTCGTCGAGCACTTGCGCCTGCAGCGCGTCGTCCACTTCCGCGAAGGGCGCCAGCGCGCGCAGGCGCGGTGTCGCGTCGAGCACGGCGTTCAACAGGAAGCGGACATCGTCGGGGCGGGGCCGGTAGTTCATCGATCCGAAGGACTCAGGGTGTGTTGACGCGGCATGAGAAGCTGGCGGCGCTCTCGGGATCGCCGCCGGTGTAGACCGCGACGCGTGGATAGGGGCACAGGGGGCGCGTGCGGCTGGCCGACCACGTGGTTGGCACCTCAGGGTTGACCACCGCGCTGCCCGGGCCGCGCGCGCTCGCCGTCACCGACTGCGGCGCCTGGCCTTGTTCGACCCAGGCGACGAGTGCCGTCAGCATGTCGAACTGGTCAGTGGCCGGTCCGCCCGCGCAATGGTTCATGCCTGGCACCGGGAAGTAGCGCGCGAAGGAGGAGGCGTCGCCGTCGTTGGCCGCCTGCAGACGCTCGTACCACGCGGCCGTGTCGTCCGACGAGAACACCGGGTCGCTGGTGCCGTGGTAGACAATCATCTTCGCGCCCCGGTCCCGCAGCCTGGCGAGGTTCGCGGCGTCGGGCGGCGCCATGAAGGCCATCGCCGACTCGCGGTAGATGCCGCTCGCGGCATCGATCAGCGGCGCGTCACGGTCCATGTCGAAGCCGAGCGCGAAGGCCAGGCCGCCAGGGCGCTCGCCGAGCGGCGGCGTGGTGAAGATGAAGCCCACCGCGCCAGCATCGCGCGTCGGCGGACTCGCGAACTTCCAGTCGCGCCAGTTGCTGCCGGCGATGCCGGCATCGAAGGGGAAGCCGCTGTAGATCGGCTTGCCGGCGCTGTTGCGCGCACCGGCGAACACGTTGGCGAGCGCCGTCTTCTGCGGTGCGCTCAGGCAGCGGCCATCGCGCGCGCCGGTGCAGGTGGGCACGTCGGTGTCCAGGTGGAAGCGCGTCTTGCAGGCCCGGACATCCGCGACGATGCCGTCCGCCAGGCCGTCCAGCGCATCGCAGCGCGCGAGCACCCGGTCGGCGACCAGCTTCATCTCGGCGGGCGTGAATGCGGTCTGGATATCGGGCAGGCCGGCCGGGGTGTTCGCCGTCGCGACCTTGGCGTACTGCTGCGCCCCGTAGAGCTGCGCCACCGCGGCGCGCGGCAGGTTGTAGCCCGGGTCGCCGGCGATGATGCCGTCGTAGTCGCCGGCCGCGCGTGCCGCCGCCACCATGGCGTGGCGCCCGCCGTTGGAGCAGCCGCCGAAGTAGGACCGGTCCGGCGCGCGGCCGTAGGCCTTGGCGATCAGGTTCTTCGCCATCGGCGTGAGCTGCGCGACCGCGTTGTAACCGTAGTCCAGGCGCGCCTGCGGATCGATGCCGAAGCGTGGCCCGAGCGAGCCGGCGTGCCCGGCGTCGGAACTGATGACGGCGAAGCCCATCCGCAGCGCGCTGCTCGCGGGGCCGCCGCCACCGATGCCGCCCACGGCCGGGACCACGACACCATCGAGGCCGCCGTTGGCCTGGTAGAAGAAGCGGCCATTCCATGCGAGCGGCAGCCGCATCTCGAAGCCGATGGCATAGCGGTTGCCGTCCACCGCGCTGACGCGTTCGTTGATGCGGCCCTGCACCAGGCAGTGGGCCGGCGCCGGCACACTCGCATTGCCGACCATGACGATGCCCGCGGGTACCGAGGCGACGTTCGTGTAGACAGTGCCGGCCAGCGCAGCCTTGGCCGCGAGGTCCGTGCAGGAGAGCAGCGCGCCGGGGTGCGCCGGCGCGAGCCGCGGCGGCGTGCCCGCCGAGCGGTTCGCGCCGGCACAGGCCGCGAGCAGTGCCGCGAGGGCCAGGCCCACGGCACAAGCCGGCGCGCGTCTGGCTGCATTTACCTTGTTCATCGTGTCTGCTCCCTGGTGACGGATGCCGGCTTGTCAGGCGCGCGCCGCGCCGAGGTAGGTGTCGATCACGCGCGGGTCGTCCGCGAGTTCGCGCGCCGCGCCCTCGGCGCTCACGCTGCCCATCTCCAGCACGTAGCCGTGGTCCGCAACGTCGAGCGCCGCCTTCGCGTTCTGCTCGACCAGCAGGATGGTCACGCCGGTCGCGCGCAGGGCGCTCACGGTGCGGAAGATCTCCTGCACCACCAGGGGCGCCAAGCCCAGGCTCGGCTCGTCGAGCATCAGCAGCCTGGGCCGCGACATCAGCGCGCGGCCGACCGCGAGCATCTGCCGTTCGCCGCCCGAAAGCGTGCCGGCGAGCTGGGTGCGGCGTTCCCTGAGGCGCGGGAAGAGCGTGTAGACCTGCTCGATCTGGTCGCGCCACTCCTTGTTGCGCAGGCGCACCTGGCGAAAGGCGCCTAGCACGAGGTTGTCCTCCACCGGCATGGTGGTGAAGAGTTCGCGCTTCTCGGGCACCAGCGCAATCCCGAGCATCACGCGCTCCTCGAGCGAGAGCGCGTCGATCGCCAGGCCCTGGAATTCGATCGCGCCCCTGGACGGCAGCACGCCCATGAGCGCGTTCAGCAGGGTCGACTTGCCGGCGCCGTTGGGGCCGATCACGGTCACGACGCTGCCTTCGCCGGCTTCGAGGTCGATGCCATGCAGCACTTCGGCGCGGCCGTAGCCGGCGTGCAGGCCGCGGATGCGAAGCAGGGGGGTGGAAGTGGCTTTCATCGCGTCAATGCTCCGTGCCCAGGTAGGCCGCGCGGACCTTGTCGCTGCGCTGCACCTCGGAGGGCGTGCCCTCCATCAGGTGGGTGCCGAACTCCATCACCACGATGTGGTCGCAGATGTCCATCACCAGGCCCATGTCGTGCTCGACCAGTAGGATGCTCATGCCCTCGCCGCGCAGGGTGCGCAGCACCTCGGCCAGGGCCTGTTTCTCCTTGTGACGCAGGCCCGCGGCCGGCTCGTCGAGCAGCAGCAGCGCGGGGTCGGCGCACAGCGCGCGGGCGATTTCGAGCAGGCGCTGCTGGCCCATCGCCAGGTTGCCTGCGGGTTCGTGCAGGTAGTCGCCCATGCCCACGCGCTGCAACTGGCGCTCGGCTTCGCGCAGGAGCTGGCGCTCCTCGCCGCGGTCGGTGCGCAGCATCGCCGCGATCGCGCCCTTGCGCCCGCGCAGGTGGGCGCCGAGCGCCACGTTCTCCAGCACGGTCATGTCGGGCACCATCTTCACGTGCTGGAAGGTGCGCGAGACGCCGCGCTCGGCAATCGCGCGCGACTTCAGCCCACCGATGGGCTTGCCGCGGAAGTTCACCGCGCCGCCCGACAGGGCCAGCACGCCGGTGACGAGGTTGAAGGTGGTCGACTTGCCGGCGCCGTTGGGGCCGATCAGGCCGACGATCTGCCCGGCCCGGGTCTGGAAGCTGATGTCGTTCACCGCCACCAGGCCGCCGAAGGTCTTGCGGATGGATCGCACGTCGAGCACCACCTCGCCGGCGGCCGGCTTGACGCGCGCCGGCAGCGCCGCCGCGTCGCGCCAGTCCACCGCGCGCCAGGGGCGGGGCAGGCGCCGGTCGACGAAGGCCCACACGCCGTCGGGCAGGTACTTGAGGACCAGCACGATCATGATCCCGAAGACGATCAGCTCGTAGTTGCCGCTGGTGCCGATCAGCTTGGGCAGCAGCACCTGGAGCTGGTCTTCGAGCAGTTTGACGATGCCCGCGCCGGCGATCGCGCCCCACACGTGCGCTGCGCCGCCCAGCACCACCATGAAGAGGTACTCGATGCCCATCTTGATGCCGAAGGGCGAGGGATTCACCGTGCGCTGGAAATGCGCGAAGAGCCACCCCGAGACGGACGCCAGCAAGGCCGCCAGCACGAAGATGCCCACCTTGTGACGCAGGGTGTCGACGCCCATCGCCTCGGCCATCTGCGAGCCGCCCGCCAGTGCTCGGATGGCGCGGCCGCTGCGCGAGTCGAGCAGCCGGATCACCGCGAGGGCGGCGGCCAGCACGAAGGCCCAGGTCAGCGCGTAGAAGATGCGCTGCTGGCCGACTTCCAGGCCGAACAGCGTCAGCCCCCTGACGCCCAGGATGCCGTCGTACTTGCCGAGCGCGTCGAGGTTGCCCATCAGGTAATAGAGCGAGAGCGCCCACGCGATGGTGGCGAGCGGCAGGTAGTGGCCCGACATGCGCAGCGTGATGGCGCCGATGACCGCCGCGCTCACGCCGGTGAGCGCCAGGCCGATGAAGAGCGTGAGCCAGGGCGAGAGGCCGAAGTTCACGGTGAGATAGGCGGTGGTGTAGGCACCGATGCCCACGAACGCCGCCTGCCCGAAGGAGGTGAGCCCGCCGACGCCGGTGAGCAGCACCAGGCCCAGCACCGGCAGCGTGTAGAGGCCGATGTAGTTGAGCTGGATGATCCAGAAATCGGGCAGCGGCAGAAGCGGCAGGACCGCGATCAGCACGACCAGCGCGAGCGGGCCCCAGGCGCGCAGCGCGCTCTTCTTGCCCGGCGCGGCGGCCATTGAAGCGGCGGAGGGATTCAGCAGTGCGTCCATCATCAGTGCTCCTCCGAAGGGCCGGCGAGCAGCGAACGCCACAACAGCACGGGAAGGATGATGGTGAACACGATCACCTCCTTGAAGGAACTGGCCCAGAACGAGCCGAAGGACTCGATCACGCCGACCGCCAGCGCGCCGGTCAGCGCCCCGGGATAACTTGCCAAGCCGCCGATCACGCCCGCTACGAAACCTTTGAGTCCGATGATGAAGCCGGAGTCGTAGAACACGGTGGTGGTCGGCCCGATCAGCAGACCCGAGAGCGCGCCGATCAGCGCCGCCATCGCGAAGGTGAGCTGGCCCGCCGCCTGCGTGGAGATGCCCATCAGCCGCGCGCCCAGCCGGTTGACGGCGGTGGCGCGCAGCGCCTTGCCGTACAGGCTGCGCTCGAAGAACAGCCACAACAGCACGATCAGCGCGGCCGAGGCGAGGAAGATGATCAGCGTCTGCCCGTTGAGGTTGAGCGGGCCGAGCGAAAAGCGCTCGTCCCAGAAGGGCGGGTTGCGAAAGCCCTCGGCGCCGAAGAAGAGCAGGCCGAGCCCGGTCATCGCGAAATGCACGCCGACCGAGACGATCAGCAGCACCAGCGAGCTGGCGCCCGCGAGCGACTGGTAGGCCACGCGGTAGACCAGCGGGCCATAGGCCGTGACGATGCACAGGGTGAGCAGCGCCTGGACCATCAGCGGGAAGTTGCGCGGTCCGGCCCAGGCCGAGACCGCGCACACCACCGCCGGCACGACGAAGGTGCGCGCGGCGGCCGCGAGCCCGGCGGCGGCGCTGCCGCGGTGGCGCCAGGTCGTGGCGAAATCCATCGCCGCCGCGACCGCGGCAAGGATCAGCAGCAGCCACACCGTGCCGGGCACCTTGCCGGTCTGGAAGATGGCGAGCGTGAGCGCGCCATAGGCGACGAACTCGCCCTGCGGAATGAAGATGACGCGGGTGACCGTGAACACGAGCACGATGCCCACGCCCAGCAGCGCGTAGATCGCCCCGTTCGTGAGTCCGTCCAGCGTCAGGATGCCGGCAATTGAGAAATCCATGGCAGGGCTTTGCGGCGCGCGTGGGGGTTCTTCGACCTGCCTATTGCTCGACCTTGAACTGACCGCCCACCACCTTGAGCATCACACCCGTTTCGTTGGTGTAGCCCCAATGGTCCTGCGCGGTCCAGTTGAGCACGCCGTGCGCGAGCACCGTGCGGCCCATGGTCTCCATCGCATCGCGCAGCGCCGCGCGGAACTCGGGCGTGCCGGGCTTGGCCTTCTTGAGCGCGATCGGCACAGCCTTTTCGAGCACGGTGAATGCATCGGCGCCGTGGCCCGCGAACTGGTTGCGCGATCCCGGGCCGTAGGCCTTTTCGTACTGCTGCACGAAGGCGACCGCCATCTTCTTCGACGGGTGGCTATCAGGCAGTTGCTCGGCCACCGTGGCCGGGCCCGAGACGACGAAGGTGCCCTCGGCGTCCTTGCCGGCGGTGCGCATCAGGTCCTGGGTGGCCGCGGCATGGGTCTGGTAGATCTTGCCCTTGAAGCCGCGCTCGACGACCGCCTTCTGCGGCATGCCCGCGCCGCTGCCCGAGGCCACGATGAGGATGGCGTCGGGATTGGCCGAAGTGAGCTTGAGGACCTGCGCGGTCACGCTGGTGTCGGCGCGACCGAAGCGCTCGGTGGCGACCACCTTCATGCCGTTCTTCTCGGCCTCGGCCGTGAGCGCCTTGAGCCAGAGTTCGCCGTAGGCGTCGGTGTAGCCGAGGAAGCCGATGGTCTTGATCTTCTCCTTCTTCATGTGCTGCACCACGGCGTAGGCCATGACATCGTTGGACTGCGGCAGCCGGAAGGTCCACTTGTCCTTGCCGGGCGGCAGCCCCGCCGGCGATGCGGCGAGCTGCACGGTGCCCGATTCCGCCGCCACGTCGGCCATCGGGATGGCCACCGGGGTGGCCGCCGAGCCGATGATGACGTCGACCTTGTCCTCGGTCACCAGGCGCTGCGTGTCCTTGACGCCGGTGGTCGGGTCGGTCGCGTCGTCCAGCACCACGAGCTTGAGGTTCTCGCCGGCCAGGGTCTTCGGCCACAGCGCGAGCTGGTTCTTGATCGGGATGCCCAGGCCCGACGCGGGGCCGGTGAGCGGCAGCACGACGCCGACGGTGATGTCGGCATGCGCGGCGCCGAAAAGGGCGAGGGCCAATGCGGCGGCGAGGGTCGCTTTTGTGAATTTCATGAGGACAGGTCTCCAGGTAGGACGGACAAGAAACGGGGGGGCACCGGCGCGCGCCCGGACTTCAGCGCGGCGCCATGCGCAGCGCGCCGTCGAGCCGGATCACTTCGCCGTTGAGGTGGCCGTTGGTCACGATGTGGCAGGCAAGTTCGGCGAACTCGGAGGGCTTGCCCAGGCGCGGCGGGAAGGGAATCGAGGCGGCCAGCGATTGCTGGACCGCCTCCGGCAGCTCCTTCAGCAGCGGCGTCGCGAACAGGCCCGGGGCGATGGTGCAGACGCGGATGCCGTGCTGCGCCAGGTCGCGCGCCATCGGCAGTGTCATGCCGACCAGGCCGCCCTTCGAGGCGCTGTAGGCCTGCTGGCCGACCTGGCCGTCGAAGGCCGCGACCGAGGCGGTGAACATCATCACGCCGCGCTCGCCGCCTTCCAGCGGGTCGAGCTTGACGCATCGCGCGGCATAGAGCCGGCTGATGTTGTAGGCGCCGATCAGGTTGACGTTCACCACGCGCGCGAAGTCTTCGAGCGGCGCGGCGTTGCCGTCCTTGCCGACGATGCGCCTGGCGCTGCCGATGCCCGCGACGTTCATCAGGATGCGCGCGGGGCCGTGCGCGGCGCCGGCCTTGTCGAGTGCGGCGTTGACGCTGTCGGCATTGGTGATGTCGCAGACGCACGCGATGCCGTCGATCTCGGCCGCGACCTTCTCTGCCAGGGTGGCATTGACGTCGAGCACGGCCACCTTGGCGCCGAGCCGCGCGAGTTCGCGCGCCGTGGCTTCGCCCAGGCCGGATGCGCCGCCGGTCACGAGTGCGGCTTGTCCTTCGATCTTCATGCTGTGTCTCCTCGGGGGTTATCGGGGCTTCAATGTGAAAGGCAGGGCGTCTGTGTGCAGGGCCTCGGCCAGCGCGGCGCGGTGCTTCAGCACGGCGCGCTGGTTGATGGAGCCCTTGTCGGTGACCTCGCCCCGGTCAATGGACGGCGGCTCGAACACGACATGCGCGCGGGCGATGCGGTTGGCGCTGCCGGTGCTCGAGGCCGCGAGCGTGTCCAGCAGGCGCTGGAAGTAGGCCTGCACGGGGGCGCTTTCAACCACCTGGCGCAGCGGGGCGTCGGGCGCAAGGCCGGCGAGTTCGCGCACCTTCTGCGTCGGGAAGATCAGCGCGCCGACTTCCTTCAGGTTGATGCCGGTGAGGACGACATCCTGCACGTAGGGCGCGCCCGCGGCGATGATCTTCGCGCGCAGCGGACCGACGCTGACGAAGGTGCCGGTGGCGAGCTTGAAGTCTTCGGCGATGCGGCCGTCGAAGCGCAGGCCGCGATGGATGTTCGCCTCGTCGATCCATTGCACCGCATCGCCGGTGCACAGGAAGCCTTCGTCGTCGAAGGCTTCGCGGGTGGCTTCCGGTGCGCGCCAGTAGCCGGGCGTGACGTTGGGGCCGCGATAGCGCACTTCGGTCTTGCCGTCGACGTCGACCAGCTTGAGCGTCATGCCCGGCGTCGGCACGCCGACGTCGCCGGCGCGCACGTCGGGGCTGTTGACGAACATCGCGGAAGGGCCGGACTCGGTCATGCCGAGGCCGGTCGCCATGACGATGCGCTCGCCGATCTCGGCCTCCTGGATGGCGTGCAGCAGGTCCCAGATGGGCTGCGCCAACCCAGCGCCGGAATAGAAGAACATGCGCACGCGCGAGAGCAGGGTCTTGCGCAGCCGCGCGTCGTCCTGCATCGCGTGGGCGATGGCTTCGAAACCGGTCGGCACGTTGAAGTAGACGGTGGGCGCGATCTCGCGCAGGTTGCGCAGCGTCTCGCCCATGAGCGCGGGGGTGGGCTTGCCGTCGTCGATATAGAGCGTGCCGCCGTGGTAGAGCGTGATGCCGACGTTGTGGTTGCTGCCGAAGGTATGGTTCCAGGGCAGCCAGTCGACCAGCACCGGCGGCTCCTCGGCCAGCGCCGGCATCGACTGGGCGATCTGCACCTGGTTGGCGCACCACATGCGCTGCGTGTTGATGACCGCCTTGGGCATCTTGGTCGAGCCCGAGGTGAAGAGGAACTTGGTGATGGTGTCCGGCCCGGTGGCTTCCATCGCGGCGTCCACGGCCGGTGTGGCCGGCGTCGCCAGCAGGCTGTCGAAGGCCGTGACGGCACGGCCCGCGATTTCGCCCTGGTGGAGAACGACCTCGATCCCCGGTGGGACGACGGCATCGATCGCGCGGCCGAATCGCGACGCGTCGCTCGCGAACACGAGGCCCGGCGTGAGCGTCTCGAAGATGTGGCGCAGCTTGTCGTAGTCCTGGCTGATGGTCGAGTACGCCGGCGAGGCGGGGCAGTAGGGAATGCCGGCGTAGATGCAGCCGAGCGACAGCAATGCGTGCTCGAGGCTGTTCTCGCTCAGGATGACGACCGGCCGCTCGGCGCTCAGGCCACGCTCGAGCAGGGCCTGGCCGATGCGGCGGGCGCCCTGCAAAGCCTGCGCGTAGCTGAGATGTTGCCAGTCGCCGGTGCTGCCGTCGGGGTGCTGCTCCCGGCGCGCCATGAAGCTTCTGTCCGGCGCGGCCTGTGCCCAGTGCAGCAGGCGGTCGGTGATGCGCTGCGCATAGTCATTGAGCGGTTCGGCCGCTTCCAGGTAACGCGCGCCGGATGCGCCTTCGCGCATGCGGACTTGACGCACGCCGAAGGTCAGCGGGCGGTATCGGGGCGGGGCTGCGGCAGAGGTGTGGACTTGCATGGGGATCTCTCGGCGCCGGGTCAGCTCTTCTGCACCTTGGCCGCCTTGCCTTCCAGGAAATCGCGCACCCGTTCCTTGGCTTCGGGCGCGCTCTGGGCGATGCCGGACATCAGCGCCTCGGTGAAAAAGCCGTGGTCCGCCGACTGCTCGGTGATGCGCGGGAGCGCATGCATCAGTGCGTAGTTGGTCAACGGCGCGTTGGTGGCCACGCGCTGCGCGAGCTCGACCGCCTTGTCGAAGGCCGTGCCTTCGGCCACCAGGTACTGCGCGAAGCCGGCGCGTTCGCCGTCCTCGGCGTTGTAGACGCGGCCGGTCATCATCATGTCGGTCATGCGCGCGGCACCGATGAGCTTGGGGATGCGCACTGAGCCGCCGCCGCCGACGAAGATGCCGCGCGAGCCCTCGGGCAGCGCATAGAAGGTCGTGGTGTCGGCAACGCGGATGTGGCAGGCGCTGGCGAGTTCGAGCCCGCCGCCGACCACCGCGCCGTGCAGCGCCGCGACGACCGGCACGGGGCCGTGCTGTACCAGTTCCAGCGCCGCATGCCACATGCGCGAATGCTGCATGCCCTGGCCGGCATCGCGCTCCTTCAGTTCGGACAGGTCCAGTCCGGCGCAGAAGTGCGGACCCTCGCCGTCGATCACCGCCGCGCGCACCGTGGAGGGCAGGCTCTCGAAGGTGTTGCGCAGCGTCAGGATCAATGAATCCGACAGCGCGTTGCGCTTGGCCGCACGCGTGAGGCGGATGATCGCGATGTCGTCGCGAAGCTCGAGCTGGAGATCGGTTGAGTTCATGATTGCATTCCGGAGTACGATCGATTATGGTTATATAAAATAATCAATTCAAGCCGCGCGAGCTTGCCCGGCATGAGGATTTACCCTAGCTCGAATTCATTCGGAGACACGCCATGGACCATCGGAACCTGATCGCGATAGACACCCACACGCACGCCGAGGTGAGTTGCTGGAATCCCTTCGACAACTATGGCGAGGAATACGATCGCGCGGCGGATAAATATTTCAAGTCGGGCCGCAGGCCGACCATCCAGGAAAGCATCGACTACTACCGGGAACGCAAGATCGGCCTGGTGATGTTCATGGTCGATGCCGAGTCGAACATGGGTCGGCGGCGCATCCCGAACGAGGAGATCGCGGAGGCGGCGCGGAAGAACAGCGACATCATGATCGCCTTCGCCAGCATCGATCCGCACAAGGGAAAGATGGGTGCGCGCGAGGCCAGGCGCCTGATCGAGGAGCACGGCGTCAAGGGCTTCAAGTTCCATCCGACGGTGCAGGGCTACCACCCTTACGACAAGATGGCCTGGCCGATCTACGAGGTGATCAACGAATATGGCTTGCCGGCGGTGTTCCACACCGGCCACAGCGGCATCGGCTCGGGCATGCGCTGCGGCGGCGGCTTGCGGCTCGAGTACAGCAATCCGATGCACCTGGATGACGTGGCGATCGACTTCCCGGACATGCAGATCGTCATGGCGCATCCCAGCTTCCCGTGGCAGGACGAGGCGCTCAGCGTCGCGACGCACAAACCCAATGTCTGGATCGACCTGTCGGGCTGGAGTCCCAAGTACTTTCCGAAGCAACTGGTGCAATACGCCAATACGCTGCTGAAGGACCGCATTCTCTTCGGCAGCGACTACCCATTGATAACGCCCGATCGCTGGATGAAGGACTTTGAGGACGCCGGTTTCAAACCCGAGGTGATGCCCGGCATCCTCAAGGGCAATGCAGTGCGGCTGCTCAAGCTCGACGCCTAGAGTAGAGGCCGCACCCGGCCCTGAGCGGCCTCAGGGCCGAGGCTGTTCTTCGTCCGTGCCCGGGTTCCAGTCGCTGCCGGAGCGCCGCTGCGCCCGCTGTGCGCGCTCGCGCTCTAACTGCTCCTGGAACTGCTGCCGGCCTTCCTTGGAGACCGCAATCAGCTTGGCGCGGTCCTTGTAGTGAGGGTAGATGTCGTACATGAGCTGGATATTGCCACGCCGGAAGCGCATCGCGGCCTCGCGCGCCTCGTGTGCCGGCCAGCCCAATCCCTCGAGCACCGAGCGGGCGCTGCGCAGCGAGGATTCGAACATCTCGCGCTCGACGAACTCCACCTTGCGGTCGAGCAGCTGGAACAGGTGGCCCACGTTGCGCGCCCGTGCCACGATGCGCGCGTTCGGAAAATTCTCGCGCGCGAGGTCGACGATCGCGAGCGACTGCTCGATGCCGTCGACCGCGACCACCAGCACTTCGGCGGTGCCGGCGCCGGCCGTGCGCAGGAGGTCGAGCCGGGTCGCGTCGCCGTAGAAGACCCGGAAGCCGAACTCGCGCAGGCTCTCGATGGTGTCGGGGTCGTGGTCGAGCACGGTGAGCTTGAGGCCTTGCGCGCTCAGCATGCGTCCCATGATCTGGCCATAGCGCCCGAAGCCGCAGATCAGCACCTTCGCATCCTGCTGCTCCGAGATCTCCTTCATCGTCACGGCGTCGTAGGCGCTGAAGCGCGGCGTGACCCATTTGTCGATGGCCACCAGCAGCAGTGGCGACACAAGCATCGACAGCGCGACGGCTGCGATCAGGAATGAGGCGACACCGGGCGAGAGTACATCCGGCCCGGCCGCCTGGAACACGACGAAGGCGAATTCGCCGCCCTGCGCCAGCAGCAGGGTGAATACCGGTCGCTCCTGTTTGGGCACGTCCATCAGCGTGGCGAGCGCGTAGATCACCACGAACTTGAACAGGAGGAAGCCGATGACAACCAGCGCCATGAGCCCGGGCCGCGCGATGAGCACGCCAAAGTCGATGCTCATCCCGACCGCGATGAAGAACAGGCCCAGCAGAAGGCCCTTGAAAGGTTCGATGTCGGTTTCGAGCTCGCGCCGGTATTCGCTCTCCGCCAGCAGCACGCCGGCCAGGAAGGCGCCCAGGGCCATCGACAGGCCGATGAACTGCATCAGCGCGGCGATGGCGACGACCAGCAGGAGGGATGCCGCGGTGAAGATCTCGGGCGTGTTGCTGCGCGCGATCCAGCGCAACAGCGGGCGGATTGCCAACCGGCCGCCGAGCACGATGCCGCCGACGACCGCGACGATCTTCAGGCCCTCGAGGGCGCGGCCCTCGCCCGTGAGCCCCTGGCCCGCGTCGGGGCCGACCGCCAGCAGCGGCAGCAGCGCCAGGATCGGGATGGCGGCCACATCCTGGAACAGCAGGATCGAGAACTCGGCCTGCCCGCTCGCCGTTGGCAGCAGGTTGCGCTCGCCCAGGACCTGGAGCGCGATCGCGGTCGAGGACAGGGCCAGCCCCAGGGCCGCCACCAGCGCAATGCGCCAGCTGGCGCCGCCGGCCCAGCCGACCAGGAACAGCACGGCGGCACAAGCCAGGACCTGGGCCGAACCCCAGCCGAAGATCGGGCGGCGCAGGCTCCACAGGCGCTTGGGCTCCAGTTCGAGACCGACCAGGAACAGCATCAGCACCACGCCGAACTCGGCGAAATGCAGGATGTCCTCCACGTTGGTCACGAGGCCGAGGCCCCACGGCCCGATGGCGATGCCGGCCGCGAGGTAGCCGATGATCGAGCCCAGGCCGAGGGCCTTCGACAACGGCACCACCAGCACCGCGGCGCCGAGGTAGATGAGGGAATTGACGAGCCAGGCCGGTGCGTGCTCCATGCTCAGGCCTCCGCGCTCTCGCCGGGCCTGTCGGCTTCGGGCACGTCGCAACTCATGCAGGCTTCCAGCTCTTCGAGCTCGGGCCACTCCGGATAGGACGAGAGCCGGCTCCGGAACATGTCCACGTGCGCCTCCACGTCGCTTTCGGGCGCGCTGCGCGCCCCATGGAAGAGCAGAGGCGGCAGAAATCGCATGCCGCACAGCGTGGCGGTCTGCTCGTAGGGCGGAAGAAAGGCGTCGAAGAAATAGCGGTTGTAGCTCTGCGGGTGGTAGCTGCCTTCGGGGCCGCCGGTGGTCGCGACCAGCCAGCAGTCCTTGCCCTCCAGCGCATGACCGCCGTGACCGTAGGCCCAGCCGTAGCCCAGCACCTCGTC
This sequence comes from Variovorax sp. 01T432, assembly GCF_056398605.1. Taxonomy (NCBI): domain Bacteria; kingdom Pseudomonadati; phylum Pseudomonadota; class Betaproteobacteria; order Burkholderiales; family Comamonadaceae; genus Variovorax; species Variovorax sp. 01T432. Next base: position 45,854 of record NZ_JBFTPS010000007.1, on the reverse strand, counting down.
GACCCAGAGCTTCTGGAGCGCCGGCATGGAATACCACTGGATCGGGTGCAGCAGCACCAGCAGGTCGGCGCGGGCCAGGCGCGCCTGTTCGGCCTCGACGTCGATCGCGTAGTCGGGATAGCTGGCGTAGAGGTCGTTGGCGTCGACGCCGGGCAGATCACGCGCGGCCCTCAGCAACCGGCGGTTGACGCGCGAGTCACGCCAGTGCGGGTGTGCGGCGAGCAGATAGATGCGAGGAATGCTCCCCGGGCTTGTTGTTGTCGGCATGCCGCGAACATATCGCACTCCGTACACGGCTACCATGGCGCCTGTCTTCAGCATCCGAGGAGCCTCTCATGCCGGTGGTCCTGGTCGCCAATCCAAAGGGCGGAGTTGGAAAAACCACGCTCGCAACCAATATCGCGGGCTATTTCGCGAGCCGGGGTCATGCGGCGATGCTGGGGGACGTCGATCGGCAGCAATCGGCGCGGCTCTGGCTGAACCTGCGCTCGCCGCAGGCGCGCGAGATCAGGACCTGGGAGACGGCGGACGACGGGACCGTGGCGCGGCCGCCGCGCGGCACCACGCACGCCGTGCTCGATACGCCGGCCGGGCTGCATGGCGCGCGCTTTAAGGAAGTGGTGGCGGTGGCCGACAAGGTCCTGGTGCCGCTGCAGCCCAGCATCTTCGACATCTACGCCACCCGGGACTTCCTGGATAAGCTGCTCGCCAACCGGCACGCCGGCAAGACGAAGATCGCGCTGGTCGGCATGCGCGTGGATGCCCGTACCCTGGCGGCCGATCGCTTGCGGGAGTTCGTCGCCGGACTGGACGTGCCGGTGCTGGGCGAGTTGCGCGACACGCAGAACTACGTGCAACTCGCGGCCCGCGGGCTGACGCTGTTCGATATCGCGCCGGGGCGGGTGCAGCGGGATCTCGAGCAATGGGAGCCGATCCGCGAGTGGCTCGACGCCTAAGGTTTTCCCTGGGTCCGGATGTCCCGGCATCGACACGCGCGGCGCTTTCGCGCGGCTAGAGTGGCCGCATGACCAAGACATTCCAGACCCTTCAGGATCTCGCCGCCTGCGTCGGCCAGGAAGTCGCCGTGAGCGACTGGATCACGATCACGCAGCAGCAGGTGAACCAGTTCGCCGAGGCGACCGGTGATCATCAGTGGATTCACGTGGATGTCGAGAGAGCGAAGACCGGCCCCTTCGGCGGCCCGATCGCCCACGGCTTCCTGACCCTGTCGCTGCTGCCGAAGTTCTACGAGACCGCCTTCACGGTCACCGAGTCGCGCATGGGCGTCAACTACGGGCTCAACCGTGTTCGATTCATGGCGCCCGTCCCGGTGGGCGCTCGCCTGCGGGGTCGCATGAAGCTCCTGAGCTCGGAGCCGATTGCCGACGACGGCATCCAGATGATCTGGGAAACGACCATCGAACTCGAGGGCTCGCCCAAGCCGGCGTGCGTGGCGGAGTCGGTCGTCAGGCGGTACAGGTAGCCACCCAGGCGTCCCGCACTTCGTGTCGGTACGCCTACCCTCTTGGGGGGCAATACCGGCGGCGCCTGAGGGTCATCCAAACCGGTTTTGCCGCCATGCCTCGAACACGGTCACGGCCACCGCGTTCGACAGGTTCAGGCTGCGCTGGCCCTCGCGCATCGGGAGTCGCAAGCGTTGCTGCGGCGGAAAACGCTCTCGCAATGCGGGCGCCAGTCCCCGCGTTTCCGAGCCGAACACCAGCCAGTCGCCAGGGCGGAAAGCCACGTCGTGCACGCCGCGCGTGCCGTGCGTCGTCAGCGCGAACATCCGGTCGGGTGCCGGCGCTTCGGTCTCGATGAGTGCGGGCCAATCCGCGTGGCGTCGCACCTCGGCGTACTCGTGATAATCCAGTCCAGCGCGGCGCAGCAGCCTGTCATCCATCGAGAAACCGAGCGGTTCGACCAGATGCAGCGTACAGCCGGTATTGGCCGCCAGCCGGATCACGTTGCCGGTGTTGGGTGGAATCTCGGGCTCGACCAGGACGATGTGGAACATGGCGTCGATTGTCGCGGTCAGGCGGGCAGCTCCGTTCGCGCCAGCACGATGGCCGTGATGTGCGCGGCGCCACCGGTGCGCAGCACCTGCGCTGCGGCAAAGAGCGAAGCCCCGCTGGTCATCACGTCATCGACCAGCACGACGCGCCGCGCGCGCACCGCCGCCGCGCGCAAGGGGTCCAGGGCAAAAGCGCCGCGCAGGTTGATCAGCCGCTGCGCGCGTGTGAGGCCGCTTTGCGCCGGCGTCTCGCGGGTGCGCAGCAGCAGCGTGGCATCGGTCTTGCGGGGTGCCAGGCGTCGGGCGAGTTCGTGGGCCTGGTTGAAGCCGCGTTCGCGCAGCCGCGCCGGGGCCAGTGGCATCGGCAGCACGAGTTCGGCCTGCTCGAGGGCCGGTTCCACCCAGGGCGCGCTCCGCAGCAGGGTCGACAGCGGTGCCGCCCTCCCCGCATCGCCGCGAAACTTGAACTCGGCGATGGCCTCGGGCCACGGCCATGCATAGGGACAGGCCGCCAGGCAGGCGTCGAGCGGCGGCGGATGCCTGTGCAATCTCCGCACCGGGTCACTTCGACCGGTACCGGAAGCGCGCAGGTGGCGCAGCGCGAGGCCGGCGGAGCGAAGCGCGCCACGCAGGCGTTGCATACGGGCTGCGAGGGCCAGGCTCGGCATACGGCGCATTGGCTCGGCAGCCGCGCGAGCAAGGATGAGTAAGGCCGTTCAATCCAGGGGTTGGGCATCCCTCAATATACTGAGCGCCCCATGCCGACCGATCCCGCCCAGCGTCCGCCGACCATCGATGCCACGGCGGCCGCCCGCTGGGAGCGGCTCGCGCCTGCGTCCGTCTCTCCATGGCTGCACGAGGAAATCGGCCGCCGCATGGAGGACCGCCTGCAATGGATCAAGGCCCAGCCGCGCAGCTGGGCCGACTGGGCGCCGCTGCGCGGTGGCCTGGAGGCGCATGCGCTGGTCGCGCGCCGCTATCGCGACGCGAAGCCCTTCGTGATCGAGCCGGAGGCGGCGCTCGTTCCGGCCACGGACAAGGCACTCGCCGCGCCCTGGTGGTCCGCGCGGCGCTGGCAGGCTTCGCAGCCGAGCTTCACCCCGCCACCCGAAGAGGGCGTGGACCTGCTCTGGGCCAACATGGCACTCCACATGGCCGCCGACCCGCAGGCCTTGATCGGGCGCTGGCACCGCCTGGTCGCGACTGACGGTTTCCTGATGTTCTCGTGCTTCGGGCCCGACACCCTCATGGAATTGCGCGCGCTGCACCAGCGCCTGGGATGGCCCCCCGCCAGCCATGAGTTCACCGACATGCACGATTGGGGCGACATGCTGGTGGGCGCGGGCTTCGCGGAGCCGGTGATGGACATGGAGCGCATCGTTCTCACCTGGGCCAGCGCGGATGCGGCGCTGGCCGAATTGCGCACACTCGGGCGCAACCTCCATCCCGGCCGCTTCCCTGCGCTGCGCGGCAAGGCCTGGCGCCGCGCGCTGGGCAATGCATTGCCGGAACTCGCCCCCGCCGACGAGGGCGAAGGCCGGATCGCGCTGACCTTCGAAATCATCTACGGACATGCGTTCAAGCCCGCGCCGCGCGTCGCTCTTTCGGCGGAAAGCGCGGTCTCGCTGCGAGAGATGCGCTCCATGCTTCAACGCGGTCGCCCGGGCGGCTGAGCCGGGCCTCCTTGACCCGCTACAATCCGGCGCTGCGTGAACTCCCGGGTATTGTCCCGTGATCGAGGCCTGTCCGACTTTGGTTTGACAACGTTTCGACGCACCGATTTGCTGAACTCGCCTGTGTCGAATTCCGTGTTTCGTTTTGCCACTGTTTCAGGCCAGAACATCCACTGGTTCCTGAAGCGCAACTGCTCGGTCACGCCGAGCCAGCTCGGCTGGCTGTACGTGTCGCTGTGTGTGTTGTCGCTGGGCATCGGAACCGTTTTTTGGTGGCATGGCGCACGGCTCGTCCTGCCATTTGCCTGGCTCGAACTCGCCGCGGTTGGTTTTGCGTTCGTGCTGTATGCGCGGCACGCGACCGACGGCGAGAAGATCGCCCTGCAAGGCGGCCGGCTGGTGGTCGAGCTCGAGAACGGTGGGCACTATGAACGCACGGAATTCTTGCCGCACCAGGTGCGGGTAGAGCCCCAGGCCAGCGATCGTTCGCTGATCGAGGTCTCGGGTCAGGGTCGTTCGGTCAGGGTGGGGCGCTATGTGCGCCCGGAATTGCGCGCGGCGCTGGCGCGCGAGATTCGCATGGCATTGCGCGGTGCCTGAGCGGCTGCGAAGTGCCGCACCGAGGGTGGGGCCGGTGGGGTTAACTGAAAATTGAAGAAGTGAACACGATGAAGAGCAATTGGTACAAGCCGGCGAATCTGCTGCTGGCGGCCGGCGCGGCGTTCAGCGGCGCGGCGCACGCAGTCAATGATCTGCCTGGCGGCCCGTCGGTGCGTCAGTTGAATCTCCCGGTCGGTGTCACCAAGATCGCGCAGGAACAGCATTTCCTGCACACGGTGATGATGGTGCTGTGCACCGTGATCTTCGTGGCCGTGTTCGCGGTCATGTTCTATTCGATCTGGAAGCACCGCAAGTCGGTGGGCCACAAGGCCGCGAACTTCCACGAGTCGGTGGTGGTCGAGGTCATCTGGACCATCGTGCCCTTCCTCATCGTCATCCTGATGGCGCTACCAGCCACCAAGGTGCTGGTGGCCCAGAAGGACACCACCAACGCCGACCTCACGATCAAGACCACGGGCTACCAGTGGAAGTGGGGCTATGACTACCTCAAGGGTGAAGGCGAGGGCCTCTCCTTCATCTCCACCCTCGACAGCTCGCAGCGTGCAATGTCCGACAACGGCGCCAAGGGCGACATGCCGGACGACTACCTCCTCAAGGTCGACAACCCGTTGGTCGTGCCGGTCAATACCAAGGTTCGCATCATCACAACGGCCAACGACGTGATCCACGCCTTCGCCGTGCCGCAACTCGGCCTGAAGCAGGACGCGATCCCGGGCTTCGTGCGCGACACCTGGTTCCGCGCCGAGAAGGTGGGCGACTACTACGGCCAATGCCAGGAGCTGTGCGGCAAGGAACATGCCTACATGCCGATCCATGTCAAGGTGGTCGCCGCCGCGGATTACACCGCCTGGGTGGACGGCAAGCGCAAGGAAGCAGCCGCCAAGCAGGACGACCCGAACAAGGTCTGGGCGCTGCCGGAGATCCTGGCGCGCGGCGAGAAGGTCTATGCGGCCAATTGCGCGGCCTGCCACCAGGCGAACGGCAAGGGCGGCGGCCCGATCAAGCCGCTTGACGGTTCGCCGACCGTGCTGGACGCCGATCACAACAGGCAGATCCATGTGGTGCTGAACGGCCAGAACAATGGCGCCATGCCTTCGTGGAAGCAGCTGAGCGATACCGACATCGCAGCCGTGGTGAGCTTCACGAAGAACAGCTGGTCGAACAAGACGGGTCAGTTGGTGCAGCCGGCTGAAGTGCTGGCGCAGCGCGGCAAGTAAGCCGGCCGCCCCACGACGCACGACGAAGAGTTTGCAAGGAATACCAAGATGAGCGCAGTCCTCGACCCCCACGGCCACGTCCACGGCGACGTGCACGACGATCACCATGGCGCCCCGCACGGCTGGCGCCGCTGGGTGTTCGCGACCAACCACAAGGACATCGGCACGCTGTACCTGCTGTTCTCCTTCACCATGCTGATGGTGGGTGGCGTGCTCGCGCTGATGATCCGCGCCGAGCTGTTCCAGCCGGGGCTCCAACTGGTGAACCCTGAGCTCTTCAACCAGTTCACCACCATGCACGGCTTGATCATGGTGTTCGGCGCGATCATGCCGGCCTTCGTCGGCTTCGCGAACTGGATGATCCCGCTGCAGATCGGCGCATCCGACATGGCCTTCGCGCGGATGAACAACTTCAGCTTCTGGCTGCTGATCCCGGCCGCGCTGATGCTGGTGGGCTCGTTCTTCATGCCCGGCGGCGCACCGGCCGCGGGCTGGACGCTCTATGCGCCGCTCACGCTGCAGATGGGGCCGTCGATGGACGCCGGCATTTTCGCGATGCACATCATGGGCGCGTCGTCGATCATGGGCTCGATCAACATCATCGTGACCATCCTCAACATGCGCGCTCCTGGCATGACGCTGATGAAGATGCCGATGTTCTGCTGGACCTGGCTCATCACCGCCTATCTGCTCATCGCCGTGATGCCGGTGCTCGCCGGCGCCATCACGATGACGCTGACCGATCGCCATTTCGGTACCAGCTTCTTCAACCCCGCCGGCGGCGGCGACCCGGTGATGTACCAGCACATCTTCTGGTTCTTCGGCCACCCCGAGGTCTACATCATGATCTTGCCGGCCTTCGGCATCATCAGCCAGGTCGTGCCCGCATTCGCCCGCAAGCGCCTGTTCGGCTACGCGTCGATGGTCTATGCGACCTCGTCGATCGCCATCCTGTCCTTCATCGTGTGGGCGCACCACATGTTCACGACCGGCATGCCGCTCACCGGTCAGCTGTTCTTCATGTACGCGACCATGCTGATCGCCGTGCCGACGGCCGTGAAGATCTTCAACTGGATCGCGACGATGTGGCAGGGCTCGATGACCTTCGAGACGCCGATGTTGTTCGCCGTGGGCTTCATCTTCGTGTTCACCATGGGCGGCTTCACGGGTCTGATCCTTGCGGTCGCGCCGATCGACACGCAGCTGCAGGATACCTACTATGTCGTGGCCCACTTCCACTACGTGCTGGTGGCGGGTTCGCTCTTCGCGATGTTCTCGGGCTTCTACTACTGGTCGCCCAAGTGGACCGGCGTGATGTACAACGAAACGCGGGGCAAGATCCACTTCTGGTGGTCGCTGATCTCGTTCAACGTCACCTTCTTCCCGATGCACTTCCTGGGCCTGGCCGGCATGCCGCGGCGCTACGCGGACTACCCGATGCAGTTCGCCGATTTCAACGCCGTGGCGTCGATCGGTGCGTTCTTCTTCGGTTTCGCGCAGGTCTATTTCTTCCTGTTCATCGTGCTGCCCACCATGCTTGGCAAGGGTGAGAAGGCGACACAGAAGCCTTGGGAAGCCGCCGAAGGCCTCGAATGGGAAGTGCCTTCGCCCGCACCGTTCCATACATTCGAAAACCCGCCGCGGCTGGACGTCACCGCCACCAAGGTCATCGGCTGAAGCGCATCGCGTGATGACACCTGAACAAAAGAAAAGCAACCGACGCATGGGGCTGACACTGGCCTCCATCGCGCTGCTGTTCTTCATCGGTTTCATCGTCCGCATGGTCTGGTTCGGTCACTAGGAGTCCCCATGGGCATCGGTCAACGCATTCGTCGCGAGAACGTCCGCATGGTCGGCAAGCTGGCAGTCGTCGCGGCCGGCATGTTCGGATTTGGCTATGCGCTGGTGCCGCTCTATCGCGCCATCTGCGAAATGACCGGCATCAATATTCTTGCGCTGTCGGAACTCGAAGTGCCCGGCGGCGCGAGCGGCGGCAAGGACGTGCGCCTACCCGGCAACACGCAGGTCGACATGAGCCGCACCATCACGGTCGAGTTCGACTCGAACGTGCGGGGGCTCTGGGACTTCAAGCCCGCGCAGAATTCGATGCAAGTGCATCCAGGCCAGCTCAATACGGTGATGTACGAGTTCCAGAACGTGCAGAACCGCCGCATGTCGGCGCAGGCGATCCCGAGCTATGCGCCCCAGCAGGCGGCCGCGTATTTCAACAAGGTCGAGTGTTTCTGCTTCAACCAGTACACGCTCGATTCCGGCGAAAAGAAGGAGTGGCCGGTCGCCTTCGTGATCGATCCGAAGATCTCCAAGGACGTCAAGACGATCACGCTGTCGTACACCTTCTTCGAGGTGGGCGGCAAGACGCCGCCGGCGCCGGTGGCGGCGAACACTGCTGTGCCCGCATCCACGGAGCCGCGTTCGTGAGCGCGCAAGGCGCCATGCGAAAGGGGTCGCTGTGGCAGACAGTGAAGGCTGTAGGCTGGTCGTTTTTTGGCGTGCGCAAGAACAGCGCCTACCAGGACGATCTCGGCAAGCTCAATCCCCTGCACATCATCGCGGTCGCCTTTGTCGGTGTCGCATTGTTTGTCGGCGGCCTGATCCTGCTTGTGCGCTGGGTTGTCGCGCACTGAGAAGAAGCACTCCCACGGAATTTGAATCGAGAGAAGAAAGCCAGGACCTGATATGAGTTCAACCACCCACGGCACCACGCCCTACTATTTCGTGCCCGGGCCATCGGCCTACCCGGTCATGGCTGCGACCGGCCTGTTGTTCGTCATCTTCGGTGCCGCGCAATGGATCAACGGCCACGAATGGGGCGCCTGGTCGCTCCTGGTCGGCATGGTGATGTGGCTCGCCACTCTCTTCGTCTGGTTCCGGCAGTCGATCGCCGAGAGCGAGAGCGGCCAGTACGGCCACAAGGTCGACCTCTCGTTCCGCTGGAGCATGAGCTGGTTCATTTTCTCGGAAGTGATGTTCTTCGGCGCCTTCTTCACCGCCCTGTGGTGGACGCGCACGCACGCGCTGCCATCGCTCGGCAGTCTCGACAACGCCTTGCTGTGGCCCGACTTCAAGGCCGTGTGGCCCAGCGTGGCCGTTGGCGCGACCGGTTCGCCGGCCGACATCGTCGAGCCCTTCCAGACGGTAGGCCCCTTCTGGCTGCCGACCATCAATACGGCTCTGCTGCTGAGTTCCGGCGTCACGCTCACCATCGCCCACCACGCCCTGCGTGCCGGTCACCGTGCGCAGACGATCCGCTTCATGTGGCTGACCGTGCTGCTCGGCGCCACCTTCCTTGGCGTTCAAGGCTACGAATACCATCACCTTTACACTGAACTGAACCTCAAGCTCAGCTCCGGTGCTTATGGGTCGACCTTCTTCATGCTGACGGGCTTCCACGGCCTGCACGTGTTCATCGGCATGCTGATGCTGCTGTTCATTACCTTGCGCCTGCGCAGCGGCCACTTCACGCCGGAGCGCCACTTCGGTTTCGAAGGCGCCGCCTGGTACTGGCACTTCGTGGACGTGGTGTGGCTCGGTCTGTACACCCTGGTCTATTGGCTTTGAGCGTAGGGGACGGCACAACAAGAAAGCGCCGGAAGGCGCTTTTTTCATGGTTGCTGTGGAACGAGCACCACCTACTTGCCGACCGGCAGTCCCCCCGGCTGGATGTAACCGAGTTTCCAGGCCAGCAGGAGACAGAGGAACAAAAGCACCGAAAGGCCGATCCGAAAGGTGAGCGCGCGCGCCATGCCGCCACTCTTCGCACGGCCGTCGCGCCCGTCCCGCAACATGAAGAACAGCGCGAATCCGAGACTCGCCAGGATGCCCAGGAAGGCGAGGGCGACAAGGTATTTCATGATGCACATTATCGGCCGCCAGCGCCGCCCCATGCTTTGAACGATGACTTCCGGCCTCCCGCGCGCGCCTCTCGCGCAGCGCGTGGCGGCCATTTCTGGCTCATCACGGTTGCCGCCGTGCTTACCATCGCCGCGACTCTTTCGCTGGGCCGCTGGCAGCTCTCGCGCGCCGCGCAAAAGGAGGCGATCCAGGCCGAGATCGAGGCGCGCAAGACCTTGCCTCCGCTCGATCAATCGGCCTTTGTGGCGCTCGAAGATGCCGCCGACGCGATGCATCGGCCAGTCCGATTGCGCGGCCTCTGGCTGACCACGCAGACCGTTTACCTGGACAACCGTCAGATGCACGGCCTGCAGGGCTTCTACGTGCTGACGCCGCTGGCGCTCGAAGGCAGCAACCAGACAGTGATGGTCCAGCGAGGCTGGATCCAACGTGACTTCAACGATCGCACCCGCTTGCAGCCGGTCGAGACGCCCGCGGGCCTGGTCGAGGTGACCGGAACCATCGCGCCCCCGCCGGGGCACCTGCTCGATCTGGGCAAAGCCCCTTCGGCGCCAACGCCGGCGGTCGCGGGGTCTTCGCTCATCCGGCAAAATCTGGATCTCGAGGCGTTTCGCGCCGAGACCGGTCTGCCACTGCGGACCGATATCTCCGTGCAGGAAACCGGCGCGGCCTCCGAAGGAGTGAAGCGCGACTGGCCGCCCCCCGCGCTGGGTGTCGAAAAGCACTACGGCTATGCATTCCAGTGGTTCGGCCTCGCAGCCCTTGTCGTGATCCTCTATGTCTGGTTCCAACTCATCGCCCCCTTCCGCCGCGCACGCCTTGCACGCCGCCAATGACGAGCCGCTCGGCCTGACCGTGCATTCGATGCCGTCGCCGCGCCAGGCGCTCGACGGATCCGAGACACGGCGCAAGGCCCTGGGCCGATGGAAGATGGTCATCGTCATGCTGTGTTGTGCCGCGCCCGTGATCGCGTCGTACTTCACGTATTACGTCATCCGGCCGGAGGGCAAGAAGGCCGCCTACGGGGAACTCATCGATCCCCAGCGTCCGCTGCCCGGCACGGCCGCGACACTGCCCGACGGTACGACCACTCCGCTCACGGCGCTCAAGGGGCAGTGGCTGCTGATTGCCGTGGGCGACGCTGCCTGCGATGCGCTGTGCGAGCAGGAGCTCTATCTGCAGCGCCAATTGCGCGAAAGCCTGGGCCGCGAGAAGGATCGGATCGATCGTGTCTGGCTCATCAGCGACTCCGCGCCTGTGCCCGAGCGCCTCAACAACGGATTGCGCGGCGCGACCGTGCTGCGCGTGCCGGCGGCGCAACTCGCACAATGGCTCGAGCCATCTGCCGGCCATGCGCTGTCGGAACATCTCTACGTTGTCGACCCGCTCGGCAACTGGATGATGCGTTTCCCTGCCCGAATGGACGCGGCGGGTGCCAGCAAGGCCAAGCGCGACCTCGACCGCCTGCTGCGCGCCTCGGCGTCGTGGGACGAACCCGGTCGCTGATGCATGGACACGACCTCGCTTTACGATCTCTCGCCGATCGCCTGGCTTCTGGCTGCGGGCGCGCTGATCGCGCTGGGGCCGCTGCTCTGGGTCTGGCGGCGCAACGCCGGTTCGGGGCCGGCGCGGCGCCTGCATGCGCTGACCGTGCTCACGCTCTTCCTGACTTTCGATCTCACGCTCTTTGGCGCCTTCACTCGCCTGTCCGATTCGGGTCTGGGCTGTCCCGACTGGCCCGGCTGCTACGGAAATGCCAGCCCGGTCGGCGCGCGGCATGACATCGCGATGGCGCAGGCGGCGCAGCCGACCGGCCCGGTCACGCACGGCAAGGCCTGGGTGGAGATGGTCCATCGCTATCTGGCGACCGGGGTGGGTTTCCTGATTGTGGTGCTGGCGATCGCGACCTGGGTCGCGCGGCGGCGCCAGCGCTTTGCGCAACGCAGCGGTGAACGCCCGTTGAGCGCATGGTGGCCAGCCGTCACGCTGGCGTGGGTATGTTTGCAAGGCGCTTTCGGCGCCCTGACCGTGACGTGGAAACTGTATCCGGCAATCGTCACGCTGCACCTCATGGGCGCCGTCGTGCTGCTGGCGCTGCTGTGCATCCAGGCCGTCCGCTACCGGCAGGCCGCGGCGCAGCGCCTGCCCACGGGCATTCGCTCCTCGCTTCGAACCTTGCTCGTTGTGGCGACGGCGCTGCTGGCGCTGCAGATCGCCCTGGGTGGCTGGGTCAGCACCAATTACGCGGTGCTCGCCTGCACGCAGTTCCCAACCTGTCAGAACAGTTGGTGGCCGCCAATGGATTTCGCCCAGGGCTTCCAGATCTGGCGTTCGCTCGGCAAGACGGCCGTCGGCGCACCCGTGGACTTCACAGCGCTGACCGCCATTCACTATGCTCACCGTCTGATGGCCCATGTCGTCTTCCTCGCAATCGGCCTGCTCTCCTGGCGGCTGCATCGTATCGCGCCGCTGCGCGTGCAGGCCCGGTGGCTTGGCGGCCTGGCGCTGCTGCAACTCGCCACGGGCCTGGGCAACGTGCTCCTGGGGTGGCCGCTCGCCGCCGCTCTTCTTCACACTGGCGGCGCCGCCGCGCTCGCGGTGGTGCTGACCTGGACGCTGTGCGAGAGCCGCCGCGCGCGCACCGCGTCGACAGCGGCTTCGGCGGCCCGGCGAAGCAACATGGAGGTCGCATGAGCACCCCGATTTCGATCCACCCCGAAACGATGGCCAGCGTCCTGCGCCAGTTCTACGCGTTGACCAAGCCGCGGGTCGTCCAGTTGATTGTGTTCTGCGCGCTGATCGGCATGGTGCTCGCCGTGCCCGGCGTGCCGAGCCTGGCCGACCTGCAACAGGGCGCGCTCGCCTGCATTGGCATCTGGCTGGTGGCCGGCGCCGCGGCAGCCTTCAATTGCCTGGTCGAGAAGGGCATCGATGCCAAGATGAAGCGTACGGCCTGGCGTCCTACCGCGCGGGGACAGTTGAGCGACCGGCAGGCCCTGCTGTTCTCGGCCGCACTGTGCGCCGCCGGCTCGGCCTTGCTGTGGTTTGCCGTGAACCCGCTCACCATGTGGCTCACCTTCGCGACCTTCGTCGGCTATGCGGTGGTCTACACCGTGATCCTCAAGCCTCTGACCCCGCAGAACATCGTGATCGGCGGCGCTTCCGGCGCAATGCCCCCTGTGCTGGGCTGGGCGGCGATGACGGGTGACGTCGGCCCCGAAGCGCTCATCCTGTTCCTCATCATCTTCCTCTGGACGCCGCCGCACTTCTGGGCGCTTGCGCTCTATCGCGTGGAGGACTATCGCAAGGCCGGCCTGCCGATGCTGCCGGTGACGCACGGCAACGAGTTCACGCGCCTGCAGGTGCTGCTCTACACCTTTATTCTGTTCGCGGCCTGCCTGATGCCTTTCATCTACGGCATGAGCGGGTGGCTCTACCTCCTGGTCGCCGTCGGGGTGAGCATCGGTTTCACGGGGTACGCCTTCGCGTTGTGGCGCAACTATTCCGATGCGCTTGCGCGAAAGACCTTTCGCTTTTCACTGATCCATCTGAGTGTGCTTTTCGCCGCACTGCTGGTCGATCACTACCTCAGGTAATTCATTCCATGAACAAGCGACAAGCGCTTCATCTGATGGCAAGGTCGGCTGCCTGGGCTGGCGTTGCCGCCACCCTGGGACCTGGCCTCGCGGCCTGCACCGAGCCCAAGCCAAGCTTCAATGCGGTCGACATCACCGGCGCCGACTACGCCAAGAACTTCTCGCTGGCCGATGCCGACGGCAAGGTCCGGACACTGGCCGATTTCAAAGGGAAGGTCGTGGTTTTGTTCTTCGGCTATGCCCAATGCCCTGATGTCTGCCCCACCACCATGACCGAGATGGCCCAGGTCAAGCAGCAGCTCGGCGCCGACGGCGACAAATTCCAGGTGCTCTTCGTGACTGTGGATCCTGCGCGCGACACGCCGGAGGTCATGAAGGCCTACATGGGCGCATTCGATCCGACATTCGTCGCGCTCATTCCCACGCAAGACCAGTTGGCCGCTGTGGCGAAGGACTTCAAGGTCTACTACAAGAAGGTCGAAGGCAAGACGCCAACCAGCTATTCGATGGACCATTCGGCCGCCAGCTTCGTCTATGACCGGGAAGGCCGCCTGCGGCTCTACGCGCGCTACGGCGCGGGCGTGCCGGCGATGGTGTCGGACGTGAAGACCTTGCTGCAGTCCTAGCCGCTCGGTGGAGAGGCGCGCGCAATTGGGCATCGGAGTCGACCATCTCAGGCAGCGCAAGGGTGCATTCCGCATCGCGCTGATTCCGGCCGAGGTGCTGGATGCACTCAATGACGGCTTGCTCGAGACCGTCAACCTCAACGAATTCATGGCGCTTGAACTGCCGCGCCTGGCGCGCAGCGTCGCCGGCCATGTGGGCCTCGACCCCGCCAGCGAGCGCCTGACCGACACGCTGGCCATGCTGGCGGCATTCAAGCCGATGCAGCGCCATGGTCATATTGCGCGGGCGCTCCACGACATGACTGCGCTGCACCCGGATCGCGACGCGGTGGCGCATCAGCTTGCCACCCATCCGAGCGACGTGGCGCGTTGCTGGGCGACGCAGTGGATTCCGCTGTCAGCGCTTGCATTGGCCGAGCAGCTGGACGCCGTCCGGCGCTTTGCGGCCGACCCGCACTTCGGCGTGCGGGAGATGGCCTGGATGGCGGTCCGCGACGCCACCATTCGCTCGCTCGATGAGGCGTTGACGCTGCTGTTTCCCTGGGTGGCGGATGCCGACCCGAACATCCGCCGATTCGCCAGCGAACTCACGCGTCCTCGCGGCGTGTGGTGCGCGCAGATCGAGCGGTTGAAGGCCGAGCCTTGGCTGGCGCTGCCACTTTTGGAGCGCCTGCGTGCGGACCCGAGCCGCTACGTCCAGAACTCGGTGGCGAATTGGCTCAACGACGCCAGCAGGACGCAGCCGGGGTGGGTGGAAGATACATGCGCCCACTGGCTGGCGCGCAGCGATGTGCCCGAGACCCGATACATCGCGCGGAGGGCGATGCGCACGCTCTCGAAGAAGGCGCCGGCCCGACTCTGATCATCGAGCCGTCCGGACAAAAGAAAAACCCGGCGCGAGGCCGGGTTCGATCAGAGCAAGGGCGAGCACGCTTCAAGCGTAGTCGACCAGCGCCTTCTTCATCTTCTTCATGGCCGCCACTTCGATCTGGCGAATGCGCTCCGCGCTCACGCCATACACCGCGGCCAAGTCGTGCAGCGTCATGCCGCCCGAACCGTCATCGTTGACCTTGAGCCAGCGCTCTTCCACGATGCGGCGGCTGCGGTCGTCCAGCGCCTCCAGTGCGGTCGAAATGCCGTCGCTCGACAGGCGATCGCGCTGCCGCGATTCGAGCTGGGCCGTCGGCTCCTGCGTCGCGTCCGCCAGATAGGCGATCGGGCCGAATCCTTCGTCGCCGTCGTCCGACGGGCTCGGATCAAGCAGCACGTCGCCACCCGAAAGCCGGGTTTCCATCTCGAGCACTTCTTCGGGCTTCACGTTGAGCCGGGTCGCCATTTGCGTCACCTCATCGGGACTCAGCGTCTCACGGTGGGTGTCGCCATCGCCCGCGGCTGCATCGGCCTTGAAACCCTGCTTCATCGAGCGCAGGTTGAAGAACAGCTTGCGCTGGGCCTTGGTCGTCGCGACCTTGACCATGCGCCAGTTCTTCAGGATGTATTCGTGAATCTCAGCCTTGATCCAGTGCATCGCATAGCTGACCAGCCGAACGCCCTGGTCGGGGTCGAAGCGCTTCACAGCCTTCATCAGGCCCACATTGCCTTCCTGAATCAGGTCGCCGTGCGGCAGCCCGTAGCCCAGGTACTGGCGGGAAATGGAAACCACGAGGCGCAGGTGCGACAGGATCAGCGCACCAGCGGCATCGAGATCGTTGTGCTCGCGCAGGCGGCGAGCGAAACCCTGCTCCTCTTCGAGCGTCAGCATCGGCAGCCGATTGGCTGCGGAAATATAGGCGTCCAGGTTGCCCAGCGGAGGCACCATCGACCACGGATTGGCGACGGCGAGCTGGTTGGCAGAGGCTCCAGACAGTGTTGTCATTGAGGGAAACTCCTTGGTTCGTGGCATATTAGCACTCGGTTAGAGGGAGTGCTAAGCTAAGGGTTCCCACCAGTATCTATCGCCTCGATAGCCAAACCTGTCGGCCAAGAGGCCGTCTGGGGTTCCCCGAATGGGCCGGGAACAACTTCAAGCTAGCGCTTGCTCACTCACCAGCGCAGGCCAAGCCGCCCAAACACCTTCGACAGCACGAACAACGGGCCGACCCAAAGGTACTGGATATCCTCGAAGAACGACGGCTTCTTCCCCTCGATCTTGTGGCCCACGAATTGGAAGACCCAGGCAACGATGAATATAGCGGCGGAGATGGGCAATACAAGCGCGCCCATCGCGTGGACGACGGCCACCAGGAGCACGCTACCGGTCGCCATGGTCATCAGGAAGGCGGGCGAGCGCAGGGTGGCGTAGTAGACGAGGCTGGCCGCCACGAAGGCATAGGCAGCCCAGGGATGGAGCGCGAACAACAGTCCGACGATGCTCAGCATGATTGCGGGAATGGCGGCCATGTGGATTGCCTCGTTGGCGGGATTCCGATGGCTTTCGCCGTAATGGGCGAGCAGGCGATCGATCTTCCGATCGGTGCCGGTCAAGGGAGCGGCTGCGGTGTGCATGGCTGTCTCCTGTGGGCCGTGCGGACCGAAAGATGATGCCAGAACAGCGGCGGTGGGCGCAAATCGCCGTTGGAGGAAGCCGCTACCCCAGCAGTGCCTGGGCGAACTCCCGAGCCTTGAAGGTCTCGAGGTCCTCAAGCTTCTCGCCGACGCCGATGAAATAGACCGGGATCGGCCGCTCCCGCGCAATGGCGCACAGCACGCCGCCTTTCGCCGTGCCGTCGAGCTTGGTCACGATCAGGCCGGTGAGCCCCAGGGTCTCGTCGAAGGCCTTGACCTGCGCCAGGGCGTTCTGGCCCGTGTTGCCGTCGATTACCAGCAGCACCTCGTGCGGCGCGGTGGCATCGGCGCGGTTGACCACACGCTTGATCTTCTTCAACTCGTCCATCAGGTGCAGTTGAGTCGGCAGGCGTCCGGCGGTGTCGACCAACACCACGTCCTTGCCGCGGGCCTTGCCGGCGTTGACCGCGTCGAAGCTCACGGCGGCGGGGTCGCCGCCCTCCTGGCTCACGATCTCGACGGTGTTGCGGTCTGCCCAGACCAGCAACTGCTCGCGCGCCGCGGCCCTGAATGTGTCGGCCGCGGCCAGCAGTACCGAGGCGCCTTCGTTGGCGAGATGCTTGGTGAGCTTGCCGATGGAGGTCGTCTTGCCCGCGCCATTGACGCCGGTGACCATGATCACCGTCGGCGTGTGTTCTCCGATGACCAGGGCCTTTTCCAGCGGGCGCAGAAGGTCTGTGATGGCATCGGCCAGCAGCGCCTTCACTTGCGAAGCCTCGGTCGCCATGCTGCTCTTGACGCGGCGGCGCAGGTCTTCGAGCAGATGTTCCGTGGCCTTGACGCCGGTATCGGCCATCAGCAGGGCTGTCTCGAGTTCCTCGTAGAGCGCATCGTCGATCTGCGCGTTGACGAAGGCGGCGGTGATGCTGTTGCCGGTCTTGCGCAAGCCGGTCTTCAGCTTGCTGAGCCAGCCGCTGCGTTCGGGTTCCGGGGGCGCGGCGGGCGGAGGGGGCGGCGGCGAGGCTGGCGCGGGCTGGATTGCCGGTGCAGCGATGGGGGCCGGCGGCGGTGGCGCCGGCGGAGGTGGCGGTTCCACGGCAGGCTTGCCACCAAACCAGCTCGATGGCGAGAACACCGATTTGGTCGGCATCGGGGGTTCCACGGGCGCCTCGACCGGTGCAACCGCGGGTGTGGATGCCGGGGCAGGGGCCTCGGCCGGCGGCTTTTTCTTGAAGAAACTGAACATTGGGCGCTTTTTACAATCGGACCCATTCTATGAAACACCCCTCGCCACGCCGCGCTGCGTCCGGTGCGGTGCTGGCCTCGGTGCTGTTGGCGCCCTGGGCCTTGCCCGCTCTTGCCCAGAGTCTCCCGCCTGCCGTTGCCGCTTCGCCGGTCGCCGCTCCCTCAACCCAAGCCGAACAATTCACGCTTGCCAACGGCATGACCTTGATCGTCAAGCCCGACCGGCGCGCGCCGACGGCGGTGCAGATGGTGTGGGTGCGCGTCGGCTCGATCGACGAAGTCGATGGCACCTCGGGTGTTGCTCACGTGCTGGAACACATGCTATTCAAGGGCACCAAGACCTTGAAGGCCGGCGAATTTTCGCGCCGCGTCGCCGCGCTGGGTGGGCGAGAAAACGCCTTCACGACGCGCGACTACACCGGCTACTACCAGCAGATTCCTGCCGACAAGCTCGAGCAGGTGATGGCGCTGGAATCAGACCGTTTCGCGAACAACCAGTGGCCGAACGAGGAGTTCAAGCGCGAGCTCGAGGTGGTCAAGGAGGAGCGCCGCATGCGCACCGACGACCAGCCGCGCGCCTTGCTCGGCGAGCAGCAGAACGCCGCCGTCTTCACCGCATCGCCCTATCACCGGCCCGTGGTCGGCTGGATGAGCGACATCGAATCGATGACACCCGATGACGCTCGCGCCTTCTACAAGGAGTGGTACGTGCCCGCGAACGCTGCTGTCGTGGTGGCCGGTGATGTCGACGTCGCCAAGGTGCATGCCTGGGCCGAGACGTACTACGGCAGCATTCCGGCGCGCGCGGTGCCGGCGCGCAAGCCGCGTGTCGAGCCGGCGCAGCGCGGCATGCGCCGTGTCGATTTCAAGGCGCCGGCCGAGCAGGCTTATGTCTCCCTCGCCTTTCGCGTTCCGCAGATCGACGCCCAGGCCAAGCTCGAAAGCGACAGCGATGCCTACGCACTGGTGGTGCTGTCCGCCGTACTCGACGGCTACTCAGGCGCGCGACTGGATCGGGCATTGACCCAGGGGCCGGACCGTGTGGCGGACTCGGCCGGTGCCTACAGCGGCTTCGTCGGCCGCGGGCCGCAGCTTTTCGTGCTCGATGGCGTTCCCAGCGCGGGCAAGAGTGTCGAGGCCGTCGAGGCGGCGCTGCGCGCACAGGTCGCGCGCGTAGCCCGCGACGGGGTAGGCGCCGCCGAACTCGCGCGCGTCAAGACCCAGTGGGTCGCAAGCGAAACCTACAAGCTCGACTCCGTCATGGCTCAGGCGCGTGAACTGGGAAGCAACTGGGTGCAGGGGCTGCCGCTCGACGCCAGCGCGCGCATCATCGCGCGGCTGCAGGCGGTCACCGCGCAACAGGTCCAGGCAGTTGCCGCGAAATACTTCGGCGACGACCAACTGACGGTCGCCACATTGCATCCCTTGCCGCCCGAACCCAACCGCCGCGCGCGCGGATTTGCAGCGCCGGTCGGCGATCTGCGCTGAAAGACTGCATCTTCATGTTCAAGATCCAAAAGATTGCGCTGCACGCCATGCTGGCCGGCGCCGCGGCCCTCTTCGGCGCGAGCGCCCAAGCCGCCATTCCGATCGAGCACTGGACGCTGCCGAGCGGGGCGAAGGTTTATCTCGTTTCGACCAATGCGCTCCCGATCGTCGATGTCGAGGTCGATTTCGACGCCGGCAGCCGGCGCGACCCGGCCGACCAGGCCGGACTTGCCGACGTGACCGCCGACATCGTCGAAAAGGGCATCCGCGCGAGCGGCAAGGACCCCGCGATGGACGAGAACGCCCTCGGCGAAGCCTGGGCTGATCTGGGTGCGAACTTCGACGTCAGCGCCGGCGTCGATCGCACCAGCTTCACCTTGCGCTCGCTGTCCGATCCGGCGCTGCTCGGCAAGGCGGTGCAACTCGCGGCGCGCGAGATCGGCGAGCCCGCCTTCCCCGAAGACGTATGGACCCGCGACCGCGAGCGCTTGAATGCCGCCATCAAGGAGGCCAACACCAAGCCTGCCACCGTCGCGGGACGCGCCTTCGCCCATGCCGTCTATGGAACGCATCCTTACGGCCAGGAGGCGACCGAGGCGACCCTGGCCAGAATCGACGTCGCCGCGATGCGCAAGCGCTATGAGCAGTTCATCGTGCCCTGCCGCGCCAAGCTCAGCATCGTCGGGGCCGTCACGCGCCAGCAGGCCGAGTCGATCGCCAGCACCTTGTTGTCTCGCCTGCCGTCATCGACCGCATGTGCCGATCTCCCGGCAGTGCCTGAGGTGTCGCCGCTCGACGCAGCCAAGGATGAGCGCGTTCCCTTCGATTCCGCCCAGGCGCATGTGTTCATCGGCGAGCCGGGCTACCGCCGCGCCGATCCGGACCATTTCGCGCTCACGCTCGGCAACTATGTGCTGGGGGGCGGGGGATTCGTCTCGCGGCTGACCGAGGAGGTGCGTGAGAAGCGCGGTCTGGCCTACAGCGTCTACAGCTATTTTTCGCCCGGTCTTCATGCCGGCGCATTCCGCATCGGCTTCCAGACGCGGCCTGACCAGGCGGACGAGGCTGTGAAGGTCTCGCGCGACGTGCTCGCGAAATTCGTCGCCGAAGGCCCGACCGCTGCCGAACTGAAGGCCGCGAAAGACAATCTGATCGGCGGCTTCCCGCTTCTGATCGACAGCAATCGCAAGCTGCTCGGCAATGTGGCGAACATCGCCTGGAACGATCTGCCCCTCGACTATCTCAACACCTGGACCGCGCGCGTGAACGCGATTACCGCGGCCGAAGTCAAGGCGGCTTTTGCGCGCAAGCTGCATCCGGACCGGATGGTGACTGTTGTCGTGGGCGGCAAGCAGCCCTGAGGCCTCGTCGGAAAGGCGTGGGTGCCGTTAAGCTCTGCGCGTGAAACCAACGTCCCGAACCCCCACGCCCTCCGCCGCAACCAAGGCGGCCAAACCGTCCAAGCCGGTCAATCTCGCCAAGGTGCCGCATTTCGTGCGCATCATCGGCGGCCGGTGGAAGCGAACGCGCCTCGCGGTCGCCGACAAGGTCGGCCTGCGGCCCACACCCGACCGCGTGCGTGAGACCCTCTTCAACTGGCTGGCCAGCATGGCGGGCGTCGGCGGCGGCGAGCTGCCCGGCTGGCATTGCGTCGATGCCTTTTCCGGCACCGGCGCACTCGGCCTCGAAGCAGCGTCGCGCGGCGCGGCCTCGGTCCTGCTTTGCGAGCAGGACGCCGCGCTGGTCGCGCAGCTGCAGGCGCAAAAGACGAAGCTTGGCGCCGACACTGTTCGCATCGAGCGCGGCAATGGCGTCACCATGCTGGAACGCACACCGGCCGGCAGCCTGCACGTGGTCTTTCTCGATCCGCCCTTCGAGAACGCGACCCTGTATGAGCCCGCATTGCGCGCCTCCGCGCGCGCCCTGCGGCCCGACGGCGTGGTCTATCTCGAAGCGGCGCGCCGATGGAGCGACGACGAGCTGGCCGCGCTGGGGCTCGCGGCCTATCGCTACCTGAAGGCAGGGGCCGTGCATGCACACCTGTTGCAGCGCGCATCGGACGGGGCTGCATAATCCGCCGAATCAAGCCGCATCGGCTGCACAGGAGGAAGCAACCATGTCCAGCACCGTCATCGCGGTCTATCCCGGCACTTTCGATCCCATGACGCTCGGCCACGAAGACGTGGTGCGGCGGGCGACCCAGCTGTTCTCGAAGGTCATCGTCGCGGTCGCGGCGGGCCACCACAAGAAGGCGTTGTTCACGCTCCAGGAGCGCATCGACATGGCCCGCGAGGCCGTGCGCCCCTATAGCGACCAGGTGACGGTCGAGAGTTTCTCGGGCCTTCTTCGCGACTTCGTCGTCGCGCGCGGCGGCAAGGCCATGGTGCGCGGCCTGCGCGCCGTGACAGACTTCGACTACGAGTTCCAGCTCGCCGGCATGAACCGCTCGCTGATGCCCGAGGTCGAGACCGTGTTTCTCACGCCGAGCGACAAGTACCAGTTCATCTCCAGCACCTTCGTACGCGAGATCGCGATGCTCGGCGGCGAAGTCGACAAGTTCGTCTCGCCCAATGTGCAGGACAGCCTGATGGCCAAGGTCCGCAGTCTCGGCCGCGAATGAGTGCGTCTGCGTCGCTTCGGCTGCATGCCCTCGGCGATGCGGCGCTCCTGTGTGAGCTGCCCCCGCCGGCCACCCTGGCCCAGCAGCAGCGGATCTGGGCGCTGGCGACGGAAGCGCTGCAGTGGCGCGGCGTCCATGAGGTGCTGTCCGGAATGAACAACCTGAGCCTGCTTTTCGACCCCGCGCAGATCGATGCCACTGAACTCGAGATGCAAGTGCTCTCCGCCTGGCCGCAACTGTCCGCCGCGTCGATCCAGGGTCGGGAGATAGAGATTCCCGTGGTCTATGGCGGCGAGGCCGGCCCCGACCTGGCCGACGTCGCCGCGCACGCCGGGCTTACGCCCGCCGAGGTCGTGCGGCGCCATAGCAGCGGCGAGTACGTGGTCTATCTGCTCGGCTTCCTGCCCGGTTTCGCTTTCATGGGCGGCCTGCCGCCCGAGCTGGCAACCCCACGGCGCCCGGAGCCCCGCACGGCGGTGCCTGCCGGCTCTGTCGGCATCGGCGGCGAGCAGACCGGTGTCTATCCGCTGGTGTCCCCCGGCGGCTGGCAACTGATCGGCCGGACCTCCCTCACGCTCTTCGATCCGAGCGCCGCCGAACCGACGCTGCTGCGCCCGGGCGATCGCGTGCGCTTCGTCGTGGAAAGCCTGAAGACATGACGGTGTCGAATGCCGGCATCACTGTCTTGCGGCCGGGCATGATGGCCTCGGTCCAGGACCTGGGCCGCTACGGGTACCGCCAGCGGGGCATCTGCCCGGGCGGGGCGCTCGATGCCCTGGCGCTGACGCTGGCCAACCGGCTCGTGGGCAACGCGGAGGGCGCCGCTGGTCTCGAACTCACGATGGGCGCCTGCGAGTTCCGCTTCGAGCGGCCAACGCGAATCGCCCTCACGGGCGATGACTTCGGCGCCCGGCTCGATGGCGAACCGTTGTGGCCGGGATGGAGCTTTCCGGTGGCCGCGGGCCAGGTTCTCAAGCTGGAGCGCGGCAATCGCTGGACCGCGAAGGAAGGCTTGCGCAGTTGGCTCGCGGTTGCGGGAGGCATCGACGTACCCGTGATCCTCGGTTCGCGCAGCACCGATCTCAAGGCAGGCTTCGGGGGCTACCAGGGCCGGGCGCTGAAGAAGGGCGACAAGCTGGCGCTCGGCATGCCGGCGCTGGCCGCCGACCAGCTGGCGCGCCGTCCTTTCGGCGTGCGAATGCCCGATTGGGATCTGCAAGGCGGTGGGGCGCAGGAGCGTGCGACCGTGCTGCGTGTCATGTCCGGCCCCGAGTTCGAACAATTCACGATCGCTTCGCGCGAGCTGCTGTGGGGCGAGTCCTGGCGGCTCACGCCGCAGAGCAACCGCATGGGCAGCCGTCTGGCGGGGCCTGAACTCAAACGCAAGCGCAGCGGTGACATGCTCTCGTCAGGCGTGATCCCCGGCACGATCCAGGTCCCCCCGTCGGGGCAACCGATCATCCTCATGGGAGATGCCCAGACGACAGGCGGCTACCCGCGCATCGGTGTCGTGATCCGCGCCGATCTATGGAAGCTGGCGCGGGCGCCGCTCAACGGTCGGTTGCGGCTCGTGCAGGTGGACGTGGCCGCGGCGCTCTCCGCGTGGGATGAGCAGCAAGCCTATCTCGCGCATGTTGGGCAAGGCCTTGCATCCGCAGGCTGGGTCACGCCGGCGCAGAATTCCGTCGAAGGAGAAAACCATGCAGATTGACCTCAACGCCGACCTCGGCGAAGGCTGCGGCAACGACGAAGCGCTGCTCGGTCTGGTGAGTTCGGCCAATATCGCTTGCGGCTGGCATGCGGGCGACGCCCGGACCATGCGGCAGTGCGTGCGCTGGGCCATCGACAAAGGCGTCGCCATCGGCGCGCACCCGAGCTTTCCGGATCGGGAGAACTTCGGCCGCAGCGAGATGAACCTTCCGCGCGAGGACGTCATCGCCGGCGTGCTTTATCAGATCGGCGCGCTCGCGGCGATCGTGAAGGCCGAAGGCGGACGGCTGGCCCACATCAAGGCGCACGGCGCGCTCTACAACCAGGCCGTGAAAGACCCGGCGCTGGCCGAGGCCCTCTGCGAGGCTGTGCGGCACTTCGATCCAGGTCTGCTCTTTTTCGGGCTCGCTGGCAGCGGCATGATCACCGCCGCCGAGCGCGCCGGGCTCAGGCCGGTCGAGGAAGTGTTCGCGGACCGGGGCTACCAACCCGACGGCAGCCTGGTGCCGCGCAGCCGACCTGGTGCCTTGATCGAGGACGAGGAACAGTCGCTGGCGCAGACCCTGTCGCTGGTGCGCGACCACCAGGTGACGGCGATCGACGGCAGCGTGGTGGCTGTCAACGCGCAGACCGTCTGCCTCCACGGCGATGGGGCACATGCGCTTGCTTTCGCGCGCCGCATCCGCGAGCGTCTGGTGATGGAGGGAATCGCCGTGATGGCGACGGCCTGAAGCCTGCGCGAATTACAGCAGGCGCCGCAGCCAGGGGCCGAGCGTCGCATTGACGAAGGCAGGCTTTTCCATCGTCAGCATGTGGCCGCAGTGGGCGACCCACACGAGTTCGGCGTGGGGCACCAGCGTCGCGATTTCACGCGAGCAGTCGGGCGGCGTCAGTCGGTCGCCGTCGCCGCAGACGACGAGCACGGGGCAACGCAGTTCGGGCAGGTGGGCACGCGCGTCGGGCCGCTGCATCAGGGCCCGGTTCTGGCGAATCAGCTGCGCGGCGCCCGCGTCCATCACGAGATCGACGTAGCGGCGCACCAGCGCCGCATCGCCAGCCTGATCCGGGTGAAAGGCGAAGCCGGCATTGAATTCGATCACGTCGCGCGCCTCGCCGCGCTCGAAGAGCTCGATGGCCGACTCGCGCAGCTTGAGCATGTCGGGCGTCTCCGCACGCGCGTTGGTGCCTAGCAGTGCCAGGCCGGCAACGCGCTGGGGTGCCTGGCGCGCGGCCTCCATCGCGATCATGCCGCCCATCGAGGCGCCGCAGAGGATCAGATCCCCCTCGTGCTCGCGTAGCAGGGCCTCGGCCATGGTTTCGATGCGGTCATGGCGCATGTGGACATCGGTCACCCGTACGTCGAGGTTTGGGGGCAGGGCAAGCAGTTGGGCCGCCCAAAGGCGCTCATCGCAGGCAAGACCAGGGAGCAGGACAAGACTTGGCATGGGTGAATTCTCCGTGATCGGCGGCGCCGGACGGCTGACTTGTCCTGCGCACACAATAGGGGTGCCTATGCCAACCATCACTGACCTCATCCTGATTCGCCATGGCGAAACCGACTGGAACCGCGAACTCCGTTTCCAGGGCCACGTCGACGTTCCCCTCAACGACATCGGTCACGAGCAGGCGCGGCGCCTGGGCCTGCGGCTGGCGGGCGAGACCGTCCAGCACCTGATTAGCAGCGACCTGATGCGCGCGCAGCAGACGGCGGCACCCGCGGCGGTGCAGCTCGAACTCGACATCGTCACCTCGGCAGCGCTGCGGGAGCAGCACTTCGGCGTGGTCGAAGGCATGCGCGCCGACGAGATCCAGGCGCTGCATCCGCGCGCCTGGGAAGACTGGCTCCAGTTCCGCGAGGACCATGCCATGCCCGAGGGCGAGTCGGCGCGGGAGTTCCATGGCCGCATCATCGCGGCACTGGGCCGTATCGCGACGCAACACGCGGGGCAGAAGCTGCTGGTGGTCACGCACGGCGGCGTGCTGGACATGGTCTGGCGCACCGCGCGCGGCCTGGGTCTGAACGGTCCGCGGCAGAGCGAGATCCCCAACGCCGGCTTCAACCGCATCCGGATCGCCGATCCTGCGATGCCCGAGCAGATCGAGATTCTCGATTGGGCCGACACGCGCCACCTGGCGGACCTGCCGGCCCAACCCACCTACGACCAGAGCCGTCATCTGAAGAAGTGAAGAGGCGTCAGACGCTCAGGGCCAGGGCTGCATAGACGGCATTGGCCTGGCGGCGCAGACGCAGCGATTCCGGCTGCTGGTTGAGATGTTGCTGCAGGATACCCTGCGCGCTGGCGAGCGTTGCCTCGCTGCCGCTGCGAATAAGGGCGTCGAGGTACACCTGCTCGAACAGGTCGCGCTGCGCATGGCTGCCCCCGATTTCCATGAGCCTCGGCAATGCGAGGCCGAGGCCGTCGATCGCGGCCGCGAAATCGCTGCGCGCGTGAGCGAGCAAGGCTTGCGCGGCCGGCACGCAGACACGCTGCCACGCCATGCGCGTCGAGGGCGGCGCGGACGGCGCGAAATCCTCGATGTTGCGCAGAAGTGCGCCGGCTTCGGGTCGGCTGGCGCGCGCGAGGCCATAGAGGTACTGCAGATCCAGGAAGGGCAGCACATGGTCGTCGAGCCGAAGCGCCAGACGGCCGGCCAGGTCCTGCCAGCGGTCGCCGACATCGATGCCGGCAAGCTCGAAGCGCGCCAGCAGCGAGCCCGCGCCGATCTGGTCTTGCGAGTATTCCTTCGCCACACCCCACACGTGCCGGTCGTAGACCTCCAGCGCTTCGGTGTCCCGCCCCAGATCGATCAGGAACAGCGCGACGTGCCACCAGTTGTGCGTGACCATGAAGGAGTTGAGCCCCACCCAGGTGTCGCTCACCTCGCGCATGAAGCTCAGGCCCTCGCGCAGCCGGCCCTCGGTCAGCATCACGTGGCCGAGCGCATGGTGTGCCCACGGCTCCTTGCGCACCATGGCGATGGCCCGTCGCGCGCTGTCCTCGGCCTGGCGCATCAAATGGCATTGCTCGTAGCCGAAAGCCGCCATCCCGTGCAGGTAAGGCACGTCGGCGGCAGCCGGCAGTCCTGCCAGGGCGAGCCGGAGCATGCCCGGGCAGTCGCCGGTGTTGAAGCAGTGGTATTGCCCGAGCTTGAGCGACGCCAGGTCGCGCGGATGCTCACGCGCCTGCTCCTGGTGCAGCGAGATCGCGCGGGCGATGTCGCCGTCCACCCAGGCTGCGACCGCGGCAATGTAGCGTCGCTCACGCGCAGTGGCGCGCCGAGCCCCGGTTTGGGCCCGCTCGATGAACGGCCGCGCATGGGGCGCCGCATCGCGCGACTCGGCGAACATGTGCAGCGTGGCGCAATAGGCCTGCACGATGGGGCTGTCATCGTGAGCGGCTGAAAGGATGTCGACCGCGCGCGCTTCGCAGGAGATGAAGCCCTCGACGAACTCGTTGACCGCACGCTGGCTGGCAGCCTCGGTGAGGCTGATCGGGTTGCCGAGGCTGTCAGTGAATGAAGGCGATGAACTCAAGTAGATTTCCGCGCGGGGTCGGGGCCGGGGCAGGCGCAAGCCCCTATGTTGCCACGCCTGAGTCACGGCATATTCAAACGCCAGCCTTTTGGTGGCGGTACTCCTGGCTCAGGCCGCCGTATCCGTACGCCGCCGCGCGCGCATCGATCAGGTGGACATAGGACACCTCATGGAGGTTCTTTCGCAACGCCGCCATGGCCGCATGAATCTCGCGCAGATAGCGCGCCTTTTCCGCCTTGGTGTTGGTCTCGTCCGTGATGCTGATGTCGAGGTGGAAGGCCGATTGGCCGAGTTCCGACAGCGACTGCCCGCCGATGAACCAGGCTTCGTCCGCGATGTACTGGACCGTGATGGCGATCACCGGCAGCGTCTTGCCAAGCACGCTCTGCGTCAGTTCTGCGACCGTGTCGACAGTCTTCCTGGTGAGCTGCGAATCGGGCTGGCCCGAGAGGTGAATGACGATGTGAGGCATGGTTCGTTCCTTTCCTGCGATGAATGAGGTGGCATTGTGGAAATTGGAAATCCATCTAAAAAGCGGGAAGATATGATGGAAACCATCGGATTAAGGAATGGATAACCGATGCAGGCCTTCAATCTGGAGCAGCTGAGGACTTTCGTCACGGTCGTGGAGTCCGGCAGTCTCACGGCGGCGGCGCCACTGGTCTTCCTGTCCCAGTCCGCCGTCAGCGAGCAGATGCGCAAGCTCGAGGAAAAGGCAGGCCAGGCGCTTCTGACGCGCAGCAAGGCGGGCGTGTCGCCGACGCCCGCGGGCCTTCGGCTCATCGCCTATGCGCGCCGGATGCTTGCGCTGTCCGACGAGGCATTTCGCGACCTGCGCGGCGAGGCTTTGCAGGGCGAGTTGCGTCTCGCGGTCACCGACTACTTCAGGCCTGGCGACCTTGCGCGGCTTCTGGCGCGCCTTGGTGAAGGCTATCCGCAGGTGCGCCTGAACGTGAGCGTGCTCAAGAGCGGTGCGATCGAAGCAGGCTATGCGCAGGGCGATTTCGACGTGGGCTTGTCGATGCGCATTGCCGGCTCGGCCGATGGGGCCGCCCATGCGCCGGTACTGCGGCGCGAGTCACTGGGCTGGATGGGTGCGCCGGGCATGCGCGTCGCTCGCGGGGAGACCTTGAGGCTGGTGGTGTTGCCCGACACCTGCTCCCTGCACCAGTTCGCCGTCAAGCTGTTGCGCGAGCGGGGCGTGGCCTATGCGGTGGCACATGTGGCGTCGGGCGTGGCGGGCCTGCAGTCGGCGTTGGCGGCCGGCCTGGGCGTGGCCTGTCTCAATGAATCGGCATTGTGCGAGGGTGTGGCACGCCTGGCTCCGCCGCATGGCCTGCCGGCGCTGCCGCGCGTAGCCTTCCACTTCCTGCCGGCACGTCGCGGCGAGCCTGAATTCGTGACGCGTGCTCGCGACTTGTTGGCATCGCATCTCGTCTGAGATGCGAGCGCCGGGATGCCGCGTCAGGCGCCGGGAGGCTCGGGCCAGGGCCGCTGCGCTTCCCGGATCAGCTCGAAGGCACGCGAGACCTTCAGCACGCCCAGGTCGTCGAAGCGCTGTCCCGCGATCTGCAGTCCGATCGGCATGCCGCTGGTGCTGTAGCCGCAGTTGATCGATGCCGCCGGTTGCTCGGACATGTTGTACGGCACCGTGAAGCCGATGTGTTCGAGCGGGCGCAGCGGATCGTTCGTGGGAGAAGGCAGCTCCGCGGCCGCCGGCATGTTGGGCGAGGTCGGCGAGATCACGTAGTCGTATCTCGCGCAGGCGGCCACCGTCGCCACGCGCGTGGCATGGAACTGGCTGAATGCGCGGAAGACTTGCTCGCCGCTGAAGCCGGCCGCGCTTTCGGCCCATGCCCGGATATAGGGCAATACCTTGGCACGCTGCTCGGCCTTCAGGGCGTTCATGTCCACGAGCGAGCGCATGCGCCAGAGGTGGTCCATGCCGTCCAGCATCGCCTGCGACATGAAGGGCTGCATCGGCTCGACGATGGCGCCCGCGCGTTCGAACACGCGCGCCGCGTGCTCGACCGCCGACCGGATCTCCGGCTCGACGGCGAGACCGCACCCAGCATCCAGCAGGAGCCCGATGCGCAGGCCGCGCAGATGCTCGCCGGCCACATCGAAGGTCGACCATGCGATGTCCTGCGGCGGCAGGCTCATGCTGTCTCGCGCGTCGGCTCGCGCCAGCGTCGCCATCATCAGAGCGGCGTCGCCGACGGTGCGCGTCATCGGCCCCGCCGCCCGGCCCATGTAGGGCGGATCGATGGGGATGCGGCCCAGGCTGGGTTTCAGGGTGAAGATGCCGCACCAGGCAGCCGGCAGCCGCAGAGAACCGCCGATGTCCGTGCCGATGTGCAGGGGACCATAGCCGGCCGCTGCGGCTGCACCGGCGCCGGCGCTCGAGCCGCCGGGCGTCTTCGAGAGATCCCAGGGGTTGCGGGCGAGCTTGTGAAAGCTCGACAGCCCGGAGGACAGCATGCCGTAGTCGGGCATGGTGGTCTTGCTGACGATCACGACGCCGGCTTCCTTGAGCCGCGCGGCCGGCGGCGCGTCGACTGCGGCGGGCCGGAGTTCGACGGCCGCCGTACCGGCCGGCATCGGGTCGCCGCGTGTTGCGATGTTTTCCTTGATCGTGGTGGGCACGCCGTCGAGCGGCCCGATCGGAGCGTCGCGCCGCCAGCGCGCTTCCGAGGCGCGCGCCTGATCGAGCGCGGCATCGGGGCGCAACAGCCAGGTGGCCTGCAGGTGGGGCTCCCATCGCGCGATGTGATCGAGCACGGATTGCGTGACTTCGACCGGCGAGAGCTCTTTTGCGCGGTAGGCGGTGACGAGTTCCTGCGCCGACAACTCGTGAAGGGTGCGGCTCACGACCAAGACAGCGCCGACAGGTCGTTGGCGAAGATCGGCAGTTCCTTCCACAAGCCCTTGACGTTCTTCTTGGCGATGGTCGGAAACTGGGGCTGATACAGGAAGCCATTGGCCGCGTCCTGCGCGAGCATTCGTTGAGCGTCGCCGAGCAGCTTGGCTCGCTCGCTGGCGTTGGACGTGTTCTTGATCTTGTCGAACAAGGTATCGAAGGCCTTGGAGTCGTAGCCCCAGTAGTAATCGGGCTTGGCGTAGTTGGCGAGATCGAAGGGCTCGACGTGGGAAATGATCGACAGGTCGTAGTTCTTGTTGCCGTAGGTGCCGCTCAGCCACTGTGCCCATTCGACGTTCTGCACCTTCACCACGATGCCGATCTTGGCGAGTTCCGCGACGATAACCTCTCCACCCTGCCGGGCATAGGGGGGCGGCGGCAGCGTCATGGTGAGTTCGAGCGGCGTCTTCACACCCGCTTCGGCGAGCAGCCTCTTGGCCTTCTCGATGTCGAAGGGGTTGATGTTCGTGGTGTCGACATAACCCAGGGCGCCCGGCACGTAGTGGCTGCCGATCGGCGTGCCGAAGCCGTCGGCGGCGCCTTCGATCACGGCCTTGCGGTCGATGGCGGCGAGGATTGCGCGACGCACGCGCACGTCGTCGAGCGGCTTCTTCTTGTTGTTGATCGAGAGGATGGTCTTGGCGCGCGAGCCGGCCAGGATCACCTGGAACTGCGGGTTGTTCTTGAACTGCGCCACGACCCGCGTGGCGATGCGCGGGAACGCGTCGACATCGCCGGCAAGCAGCGAGGCCGCCTGAGCGGCCGGATCGGAAATAAAGCGGAAGGTGATCTTCTGGAGCTTGGCCGCGCCGGGATTGCGGAAGCCGTCCCATTTGCTCAGGATGATCGAAGAGCCCTTGTTGTAGGCATCGAGCTTGTAGGGGCCGGTCCCGATCGGCTTGGCCGCGTTGGTTTCGGCGCTCTTCGGCTCGACGATGATCGCCGTCGCCTGTCCGATCACGAAGGGAAAATCCGGATCGATCTCCTTGTTGAGGATGACGACCGTGTAGTCGTCGATGACCTGCACGCCGATGTTGGCGAAGGTGCGCTTGTCCTTGTTGGTGCTCTTCTCTCCGCCCGCGCGCTCGAAGCTGAACTTGACGGTCTGCGCATTGAAGGGCTCGCCGTTCTGGAACTTGACGCCCTTGCGCAGGCGGAATGTGTAGGTCTTGAGGTCGGGCGAAACGTCCCAGCTTTCCGCCAGCAGAGGAGTCACGCTGCCGTCGACGTTGATCTTGGTCAGCGTCTCGAAGATGTTGTAGAGCGTGACTTCCGCGATCGAGGCCGCAGCGCTGGTCGTCGGGTCGAGGCCGGTGGGCTCCAGCGTCATCCCGAGCACCATGGAATCCTTGCGGCCCTGGGCGAACGCGCCTTGCGGCAGCGCGAGCGGCATCGTGGCGAGTGCGGCGGTGGTCAAAAGGGTGCGGCGTTTCAACATGGTCAGGGCTCCAGGGAAAGCTGTAAGAAAGAAATACAACGTTACATCATGCGCGAGCCGGTCGGTTCGCTGCAAGCATTTGCTTATGGCGTCGTCGCGGGCTCCGCGCGCGGCACCGCCGCGAGCAGGGCCTGCGTATAGGGATGCTGCGCATGTGCGAAGAGCTGTTGCGGAACCCCGCGCTCGACGACAAGGCCGCGGTGCAGAACGCAGACCTCGTCGCAGAGGTGGTTCACCACCGCGAGGTCGTGGCTGATCAGCAGGTAGCTGATGCCGAACTGCTGCTGCAGGTCCTGCATCAGGTTCAGCACCTGGGCCTGCACCGAGACGTCAAGCGCGCTCACGGGCTCGTCGGCCACGATCAGCCTCGGCCGTGTGATGAGTGCACGGGCGATGGCGATGCGCTGGCGCTGACCGCCGGAGAACTCGTGCGGATACTTGTCGAGGTCGCTGGCGCGCAGACCCACGGCGGCGAGCGATTCGCCGGCGCGTTCCCGTTGTGCCGCGCGGCTGGTTTCGGCCAGCGCTTCGAGCGGCTCGGCGACGATGCGCGCCACCGTCTGTCGGGGGTCGAGGGAGCCGTAGGGGTCCTGGAACACCATCTGCACGTCTCGTCGCGCGGCGCGCAGCTCGTCCTTGGGCAACGCATGAAGATCGCGTCCGAGCAGCTTCACGCTGCCCGAGCTGGGCCTGTCGAGCGCCATCACCAGGCGCGCGATGGTCGACTTGCCGGAGCCCGATTCGCCAACGATGCCCAGGCTCTGCCCGGGACGGATGCTGAAGCTCACACCATTGAGCGCCTTGACGCAGGGTGGCGCGCCGAACAGGCGCTCGCGCGGGAGCGTGTAGTGGCGCACGAGCTCCGTCACTTCGAGAAGCGGGGCGGATTGCGGATCGGGGTCGAAGCGATCGGTCATGCGGCCAGCCCTTGCTCGGCGATTTCGTCGAGCCGAAGGCAGCGCACCTGATGGTCGTGCGGCAGCAGGGTGGCCGGCGGACGCACCGTGTGGCAGGCGTCGATCGTGAAGGCGCAACGGCCCGCGAACGGGCACCCGGCTGGAAGGTCAACCAGTTCGGGCACGCTCCCCCTGATGGTGGCGAGCCTCACGCCGCGCGGCGCACCCAGGGCCGGCCTGGCCGCGAACAGCCCTTGTGTGTAGGGGTGGGCGCGCTCTGCGAAGACGGCCGCCGTCGGGCCGCTTTCGACCACGCTGCCGCCGTACATCACGAGCATCTTCGAGACGCTCTGCGCGATGACGCCGAGGTCGTGCGAAATCAGGATCAAGGCCATGCCGCGTTCCGCGACGATGCCGCGGATGAGTTCGAGGATCTGCTTCTGGATCGTGACGTCGAGCGCGGTCGTCGGCTCGTCGGCGATCAGGAGGTCGGGTCCGCAGGCGAGCGCCATCGCGATGCCGATGCGTTGGCGCTGGCCGCCCGAGAACTGGTGCGGGTAGGCATCGAGCCGCGAAGCAGGATCGGGGATGCCGACGCGTTCGAGCAGCGCGAGGACTTCCTTGCGCGTGTCGCTCTTCGACAGGCCGCGGTGCAGCCGCAGCGGCTCGCCGACCTGGCGCGCGATGGTGTGGACCGGGTTCAGTGCTGTCATCGGCTCCTGGAAGATCATGCCGATGCGGTTGCCGCGGATCTCGCACATGTCGCGCTCGGGCAGCCCCACGAGTTCGGTGCCGTCGAATCGGATGCTGCCGGTCACCTTCGCGCTCGACGGCAGCAGGCCCATCAGCGATTGAACGGTGATCGACTTGCCGCAGCCGGATTCGCCCACGATGCCGAGCGTTTCGCCGCGCCCCAGCGTAAAGCCGATGCCGCGCACGGCTTCGGCCGGGCCGCGCTGGGTCCGCAGCTGGACGTGGAGATTGTTGACTTCGAGAAGAGACATGTCGGGTTCAACGGGCACGCGCGAGGCGCGGATCGAGTAGGTCCCGCAGGCCGTCGCCGAGCAGGTTGAGGCCGAGCACGGCGAGCGCGATCGCCATGCCGGGGAACACCGCGAGCAGGGGCGCCTGGAACATGATGGTCTGCGCTTCGCTGAGCATCCGGCCCCAGGAGGGCTGGGGTGGCTGCGTTCCGAGGCCCAGGTAGGAGAGGGCGGCTTCCGCGAGGATCGCGACCGCGAAGCGGATCGTGATCTGCACGATCAGCACCGCCGAGATATTGGGCAGCACATGCTGCATGGTGATGGCGAAAGCCCCCTTGCCGCAGGCGCGCGCGGCCGCCACGTACTCGCGCGACCAGATCGCGTTGGCCGAGGCGCGCGTGATGCGCGCAAAGGTCGGGATGTTGTAGATGCCGATCGCGACGATCGCGTTGACGATGCCGGCGCCGAAGACCGCCGTCATCATGATGGCCGACAGGATCGCGGGAAAGGCCATCGAGAAATCCGTGAAACGCATGATCGCCTCCTCGATCCAGCCGCGCCGCGCTGCCGCGAGCAGGCCGAGCGCGGTGCCGGCGGTCAGGCCGATGCCGACGGCGATCACGCCGACCAGGATCGAAGCGCGCGCGCCGACCAGCAACAGGGAAGCGACGTCGCGCCCGAAGGTGTCGGTGCCCAGCCAGTGCGAAGCGCTGGGAGCCTGCAGCTTGTTCGCCATGTCCATTTCGTAGGGTGACCAGGGTGTCCAGACCAGCGAGACGGCGGCTGCCAGGAGCAGCAGCAGCGTCAGCACGGCTCCGATGGCGAAACTGCGATGGTGCAACGCACGGCGCCAGAAGCCAGGCACCGTGAAGGCGGCTGCGCTGGGTACTGCGGGGATTGCGCTCATATGTCCGAGGCCTTGATGCGCGGGTCGATGACGGCATAGAGCACGTCGACCACGAAGTTGACGATGACCACCATCGCGGCCAGGAGCATCACGCAATTGCGCACCACGATCAGGTCTCGGTTGCTGATGGCCTGGAAGATGAGCCGGCCGAGGCCCGGCAGGTAGAACACGTTCTCGACCACAATGGTGCCGGCCAGCAGTTCGGAGAACTGCATGCCCATCACGGTGATGACGGGAATAAGCGCGTTGCGCAGTACATGGCTCCAGAGCACGGCGCGCTGCGACACGCCCTTGGCGCGCGCGGTGCGCACGAAATCCTCGCGCATCACCTCCAGCACGGCCGAGCGCGTGATGCGCGCCAGGATCGCGGCCTGCACGACCGCCAGCGACAGGGCAGGCAGGAGCAGTGCCTTGAGCCCGGCGAAGACCCCTTCGCCCCAGCCCTCGAATCCTCCGGCCGAGAACCACTGCAGCTGCACGGAGAAGACGAGGATCAGGAGGATCGCGAACCAGAAGTTGGGGATCGCGATGCCTACCTGCGTCAGGCCCATCAGGCCGACGTCGCCGAGCTTGTTGTGGCGGGCAGCGGCGGTCACGCCCACCGCGAGCGCGAGCACGGTGGTGAACGTCATCGCCAGCAGCGCCAGCGGCACAGTGAGCGCAAGGCGCTCGAGGATGAGGTCGAGCACCGGTGAGCTGTAGGCGTAGCTATCGCCCAGGTTGCCGGTCAGGAGGCCGCCGATCCAGTGCCAGTAGCGGGCCCAGGCCGGTTGGTCGAGTCCGAGCTTGGCGGCCAGCGCGGCCACGGCGTCGGGTGCTGCGTCGGGCCCCAGTAGCATCTGCGCGGCATTGCCGGGCAAGATCTCGAGCACGAGGAACACGATGATGGAGGCGCCGATCAGGGTGGCGACCAGCGTTGCAAAACGCTTGAATAGAAACAGACTCATAGGGCGGGGCGCAGCATAACCCGACAGACGCAACGACCATGCCTAGCGTTTGCCCCCACACGCGGCGCTTGTGTGTCGGCCGGCCGATAATGCCACCCATGGCCCTCATGATCACGGACGAATGCATCAACTGCGACGTGTGCGAGCCCGAGTGCCCGAATGACGCGATCTACATGGGTGTGGAGATCTACGAGATCGACCCTCACAAGTGCACCGAATGCGTGGGCCACTTCGACGAGCCGCAGTGCGTGCAGGTGTGTCCTGTTGCCTGCATCCCCACGAATCCCGCACATGTCGAGACGCGGGAGACCTTGTGGCAGAAGTTCGAGCGACTCACGGCAGCGAAGGCGTCGAAGACCGGGAGCATGCCCGGTGGAGAGGGCGGCCCGCCGGCCACTGCGCCGGCCCCCTAGCTTCTTGCGGCGCGCTTGCTGCTGGTTCGGACCGCTTTCTTCGGCGTTGACGCCGGGCTGTGCGCGCTGAATTCCTCGGGCCTCTTCGACCCCTTCTTCTTTTTCAGGGCGCTGCCTGACCCGGATGACGAACCCACCGGGCGCGGCTTGTTGTCGATCAACGTCGCGTGCCGTTGCCCCAAAGTGGACTCCAGGCGCATGCGATCGCGCTCCATCCGGTCCGCGCTCGCCTGGGCTTCTCGTGTTGTATTGTCGGCTTCATGCTTCTGCGTGGCGTGGCGTGGCGTGGCGGGCATCGTCGACGCTCAGGACCTTTCCGCCCTTGCAGGGTTGGTCGGTGTACGTGTTGCCGCAGCGCCATGTGCCGGGAGCGGACTCGACCGCAACCGCGGCCGGCTGGACATAGGCTGCCGCCAGAACGATGGCGGCCCGCCGGGCGATGGATGAACGTGATAGCTGCATTGTTTTCTAGCTCCCCTTCTTCTCTCCGCTAACCCGCGGCGGGTGCGCCCCCCTCGCCCGGCTCTCGCCGCGTTGGCTTGGGGCGCGGCGGCTTGCTCGTATGAATGAGCATGGTCGCCTTTTCCATTTCACCGGCCACCAGCGCAGGCACGGCGTGCAGGGTGCGCACGATCGCATCCTCGATCGCCTCGCGCTGCTCCTTGAGAGGCTTCTTCAGCACCCAGCTGACCACTTCCGACTTCACTCCCGGATGGCCGATGCCCAGACGCAGGCGCCAGTAGTCGGGGGTGCCGAGCTGCGCATGGATGTCGCGCAGGCCGTTGTGGCCGGCATGGCTGCCGCCCAATTTCAACTTGGCTTGTCCTGGCACCACGTCGAGCTCGTCGTGCACCACCAGGATCTCGCCCGGGTCGATCTTGAAAAAGCGCGCGAGCGCCGCTACAGATTTGCCGGACAGGTTCATGAAGGTCTGAGGCTCGAGCAGCCAGACGGGATGCCCGTTGACATGCGTGCGGGCGACCAGGCCGTGGTAGCTGCGTTCCGGCACGAGGTTGAGCTTCAGGTCCCGCGCAAGCGCGTCGATCCACCAGAAGCCCGCGTTGTGCCGCGTGGCTTCATACTCCGGGCCCGGGTTACCCAGGCCGACGAACAACTTGATCATGGGGCGGGATTATCCGTGGCCTCTGAAAAGAAAAACGGCCCGCACAAGGCGGGCCGTTTGCGGACTGGAGGCGACGAATTACTTCTTCGCAGCCGGTGCCTTGGCGGCAGGGGTCTTGGCGGCGGGTGCGCCCTTGCCGGCAGCCTTGCCAGCGGCGGGGGCGGCAGCAGCTTCAGCCGCAGCAGCGCCTTCGGCGCCCGCAACGGGCTCTTCGGCCACCAGCGGCGGCACAGCCGACACCAGTACCGGGTTGAGCTTGCCGTGGCTCACGAATTTCACGCCCTTCGGCAGCTTGATGTCATTGACGTGCACCGTGGCGTTCTTCGTCAGGCCGGAAAGGTCGACCTCGATGAACTCGGGCAGATCGCCAGGCAGGCAGCTGATCTGGATTTCCGTCATGACGTGGTTGACGAGGTTGTGGTCCAGCTTGACGGCCGTGGACTCTTCTTCACCCTTGTAGTGCAGCGGCACCTTCATGGTCATGCGGGTGCGGGCATCCACACGCTGGAAGTCGATGTGCTGCACCAATTGGCGGAACGGGTGGTATTGCACGTCGCGCAAAAGCACCTTGCTGGTTGTGCCGGCAAGATCCATTTCGAGGATCGACGAGTGGAAGGCTTCCTTCTTGAGGGCATGCCAAAGCGCGTTGTGATCGAGCTCGATCAGCTGGGGCTTGCCTTCACCACCGTAGACGATACCGGGCGTCTTGCCCGAGATGCGGAGACGGCGGCTCGCACCCGTACCCTGCTTTGCGCGCTCAAAGGCGACGAATTTCATAACTGGCTCCTGTGGAAGTCGACCGCGACCAGTGCGACTCCGGTTTCAACATGGACTCTCTGGAGAAAGCCCGGCTTTTTGCTCGGAACAGGCTCGTCGAGCCCGAAGGGTCATTGAACCCCGAAGAGCTCTTGTCGAAATCTCTTAGAAGAGATTCTCCTGATCCGAGAACAAACTCATGACCGACTCACCCTTGGCGATGCGCTGGATCGTCTCGGCGATCAGCGGGGCCACGGAGAGCTGGCGAATCTTGGTGCAACCCGTGGCGCCGTCTGTGAGGGGGATCGTATTGGTCACGACCACCTCGTCGAGCGCGGATCCTTGGGCGATCCGCTCGATCGCGGGGCCCGAGAAGATCGGATGGGTGCAATAGGCATAGACCTTCTTGGCGCCGCGTTCCTTGAGGACTTCGGCCGCTTTGACCAGCGTGCCGGCCGTGTCGATCATGTCGTCCATGATCACGCAGTTGCGGCCGTCGATCTCGCCGATCACGTGCATGACCTCGCTCACATTGGCGCGCGGGCGTCGCTTGTCGATGATCGCGAGGTCGCAATTCAGTTGCTTGGCCAGGGCGCGGGCACGGACCACGCCACCCACGTCTGGCGAGACCACGATCAAGTCTTCGTAATTCTTCTGGCGCAGATCGCCCAGAAGAACCGGAGATGCGTAGATGTTGTCGACCGGAATGTCGAAGAAGCCTTGGATCTGGTCGGCATGCAGGTCCATGGTCAGCACGCGCGCGACGCCCACGGTTTCAAGCAGATTGG
This sequence comes from Variovorax sp. 01T432, assembly GCF_056398605.1. Taxonomy (NCBI): domain Bacteria; kingdom Pseudomonadati; phylum Pseudomonadota; class Betaproteobacteria; order Burkholderiales; family Comamonadaceae; genus Variovorax; species Variovorax sp. 01T432. The sequence continues at coordinate 7,960 of NZ_JBFTPS010000007.1, read as the reverse complement.
CCACGACCTTGGCCGAGATGGGCACCCGGCTGGAGCGCGGGCGGCGGTCCTGGCGCGCGTACCCAAAGTAAGGGATCACGGCACTGATGCGCTCGGCGGACGCACGCTTGAGCGCGTCGACCATGATGAGCAGTTCCATCAGGTTCTCGTTGGTCGGCGCGCAGGTCGACTGGACGACAAACACGTCGCGCGCCCGGACGTTCTGGTTGATCTCGACTGTGACTTCGCCATCCGAGAAGCGGCCGACGCGGGCGGCACCCAGCGATGTCCCCAGGTGTTGCGCGATTTCCGCAGCAAGGCCGGGATTGGCATTGCCGGTGAAAACCATGAAATCAGGGTGGTGAGCCTGCATGAGCGTCCCGGCAAAATGCATCCGGCAATGCGAAATGGCTCTTTGAGGAGCCGCCAAAAATCTCGTGAATAAAGATTTGGCAGGGGAGAAAGGATTCGAACCTTTGCATGCTGGAATCAAAATCCAGTGCCTTAACCAGCTTGGCGACTCCCCTACACGGGTCGGCGGCTCATGCCTCCAACCGATATACGTCGCATCAGATCGCAGAGCAATCTGACAATCTAGGCCGCCCAGCCCACGAGGGGATGAATGGCCAAGTTGCTGCACTTGCGAACCTGCCAACCCCGAGGTGCCTTGGCGAGTTCCGCTTCGTGCGGCATCACTGCGAATACCGAACTTCCCGAGCCGGTCATGCGAGCCTTGAGTCCTTGATGACCGAGCCATTCAATGGCATCGGTGACCGCGGGGCAGAGCCGTTGCGCAACCGGCTGCAGGTCGTTATGACCGAAGTCAAAGTTGAAGTCATCGACCTCAACTTCGCTATGTGCAGCAAAGCCCGAGATTATAGCAGCGGGCGTGGCGCGCTGGAGGTCGGGTGCTGCAAAAATGAGACGAGTATCGAGTCCGTCGGGCGGTTTGACCACCGCGAAGCGCGCGGGCGGCAGGGTGACAGGGGTGATCTTTTCCCCGATGCCTTCGACCCAGGCGTTTCGCCCGCGCAGGAAGAACGGCACGTCCGCGCCCAGTTGGAGTCCGATCTGCTCGAGTCTTGCCAGCGGCAAGTTCAGATCCCATAGGCGATTGAGCGCCAGGAGGCAGGTCGCCGCGTCCGAGGAGCCGCCACCCATGCCCGCCTGGACGGGTACCTGTTTGGCGATCCCGATGTGTGCGCCCATGGGCGTTTGCGCCACAGCCTGCAGCGCCTTGGCGGCGCGCAGCACAAGATCGTCGGGCGGCAGCTCGGTCGTCAAGTCTTCGCGGGTGATCGCTCCATCGCCGCGGCGCTCCACGTGCAGCGTATCGCACCAGTCGATGAGCATGAACACAGATTGCAGCAGGTGGTAGCCGTCCACACGCCGGCCGTTGATATGAAGAAAGAGATTGAGCTTGGCCGGTGCGGGAAGATCGTAGATCGCCTTCATGCGCGTTCAAACACGATGCGCAGGTCGGCGCGGGGCTGGGGTGATTCGCGCGTGGCCTGCAGCCGCCCGGTGCTCACTTGGGTCAGGTTCGGACGCCATCCGGGCACGTGTTCGTCTCTACCCGCCAGCCACGCAAAAAGAGCGCCTACGGGAATGGCCGCGCCTGTTGCCGCCTCGGCCAACGCTTCGACCGAGTCGAAGCGTCTGGTCTCGCCTCCGTTCCTGAGTAGCGCCGTGCCAGGCGCCCAATGGAGCTGCGCCAGCGTGTTGCCGAGCGGACTGGTCAGCGTTAGATCGCCCGCCTGAGGATTTCCGCGCAGATCGAACAGCGCGGAGAAGGTCTGCACCGGGTCGCTATCCACTCGCAGCGACAAGCGGCCACTCCAGAGATCGAAGTTGCCCGTGCCTGTCTGGGAGCTCGGAGCCGTCGGCGTCGCACAACCTGATGCCAGAACGAGGGCGATCCCCCCAAGAAGCATCGCCGCACTGCGGCGGGACACTTCCGCGTTTGATGTTCCCCAAGACTGGTTTGTCAAAGTTTGACCCGCAGACGCTTGAGCGTTTCCTGCAACGTCTCGTTGTCAGCATCGGCCAGGGATGCTTCCTTCCAGACGGAAAGCGCGCGGTCGCGCTGGCCCTGGGCCCACAGAACCTCGCCCAGATGGGCGCCGATTTCGGGGTCCGGTCGGCGCTTGTAGGCGTCCTCCAGAATCCGCTTCGCTTCATCCAGATTGCCGAGCCGAAACTCGACCCAACCCAGGCTGTCGGCAATGAATGGGTCTTCGGGCGCCAGTTGCACCGCCTTCTGAATCAGGGTGCGGGCCTCGTCCAGCCGGATCTTCCGGTCGGCGAAGGAGTAGCCGAGTGCGTTGTATGCGTTCTGGTTGTCGGGCTTGAGCTCGATCAGGCGGCGTAGAAGGCGCTCCATTTCGTCCAGGCGGTTGAGCTTCTCGGCGACCATCGCCTGGTCGTAGATCAGGTCGGTGTCGGATGGCGTTGCTGCGCTGGCCTGCGCCAACATGTCATAAGCGGGTTGGTACTGCTTCGCATCGCGCAGCAACTGAACCTCGGCCAGAAACTTCTGCTTCTTTTCCTCTTCGTTGCGTTCCGGCAGGGCGCGGACGAGCTCCCGGGCTTGCGGCAGCTTGCCCTGGCGCGCGAGTAGTGCTGCTCTGCGTGTCTGTGCGGCGACCAAGTCCTCGGTGTTGTCGATGCGGGATAGCCATGTATCGGCCCCCACGAAATCCTTGCGGCGTTCGGCCAGTTGGGAGAGCAACAGGTAGGCTTGCGTGGGCCCGCGATTGCCGCCGTCGGCGTCCTTTTCTGCGCCGGCGAGCAAGAGATAGCGCTTCAGCGAGGCCTCGGCTGCCGCGTCCTGACGTGCCTGCGATTGCAGGCTGCCCAGCAACAGCCAGGGTTCGGGCAACTCGGGACGAGCCGCCGTGAGGGCAGCGAGTTCCGCGCTTGCATCCGCGTAGCGGTGCCCCTCGACCAGCACCCGCGCATAGGCAATGCGAAATTCCGGCTGGGCCTTGGAGCCGGCGAGGTAGCGTTTCACGATAGGCTCGGCCAGGGGCTGGCTGGGATCGATCAACTCCAACGCGAGGATGGCGGGGCCGTCGGCCGACGGGTCTGCTTCCTGGCCCTTGAGTGCCGCATCGAGCGCCCCCGAGGTGTCGCCCGCCGCCAGCCGCAGGCGGCCGACCGTGGTCCAGGCCGGGGCGCTGGTCGCGGGGTTCTTCAGATCCTCCGCAAGCGCTTGTTCAACGACCGATGCTGCGAGCTTCTTGTCGGTCGCCCTGGCATAGGTGCGCGCGATCGTCGCCATCAGGAGCGGGCGTTCAACCGGCGGCGTGGCGGCGACCTCCGCTCGCAGCGGCTCGGCCGTCTCGCCAATGCGGTTGAGCGCGATCAGGATCTGGAGTTCGAACCGCCTCGCTTCGCGCGACTGCGGCAATGTGTCCTTCCAGGCACGGGCCGCAGCCAACGCGGCATCGCCGGAACGCGATTGCAGCGCAATTTCGATCGCGCGCTGGAAGAGCGCGTCATCACGGGTCCGGCGTGCCGCATCGAGGACCAGTGCATAGCCGGCCCCCGGGTCTCCGGATCGAGCGGTCAGTTCGCCCATCAGCACCTCGTAGAACAGCTCCGCCGTCATGGCGGAAGCTCGTGGAGCAGGGGCTTGCTCGGCGTTCGGAGCAGCGGCCGGAGGGCTTGTCTCCGTCGGCGGCGCGGACTCGATGATGGGGGCCGGGCTGGTGGGCGCGGCCGCTGGTGGGTCAGTCTGGGCCTGCGCGGCGAGTGCGATTAGGGCCAGGAACGCGGCCGCCGCAAGGCGGGTTCGGCGGGGCGGAAAGGTCATCGGACCATAATAATCCAAGGCTTTCGAACGACTGCGTCGTGGGGCTTCAATGCCGACTCTCTTCATGTCCGTCTTCTTTCATGCCAGAACTACCCGAAGTTGAAGTGACCCGCCTCGGCTTCGCCGATCGCATTGCCGGCGCGCGCATTGACGCAGTCCGCGTAGGCAAGCCGCTGCGCTGGGCGTTGGCGGTTGAGCCCGCCGAGTTGATCGGGCGAATGGTGAGGGCCGTGCGTCGGCGTGGAAAGTACCTGCTTGTCGACCTGGATGCCGGCTTGCTGTTGGTGCACCTGGGAATGTCGGGCAGCTTGCGCTTCAGTTCCGCATTGCCTTCGCCTGGCACGCACGATCACTTCGATTTGGTCACGAGCCGTGGCACGCTTCGTCTCAACGACCCTCGGCGCTTCGGCGCCGTGGTCTATGCCGAGAGCGAGGACGCTCCGTTGGCTGTCAAGCTTCTGGGGGGGCTCGGCATGGAGCCGCTGGGCGACGCCTTCGATCTCGATGAATTTCATGCGGGACTGCGGCGCCGACGCGCCCCAATCAAGCAGGTGTTGCTCGCAGGCGACGTCGTTGTGGGGGTTGGCAATATCTACGCTTCCGAAGCGCTCTTTCTTGCCGGCATCCGGCCCACGCTGGCGGCCTACCGCATCAGCCGTCCGCGCGCCGGACGCTTGCGCGCTGCGGTCCGCGACATCCTGGCTCGGGCGGTCGAGCGCGGCGGAAGCACGCTGCGCGACTTCTCGAATATCGATGGGCAAAGCGGGTATTTCCAGTTGGAGGCGACGGTCTATGGTCGCGCCGGGGAACCATGCAGGGTGTGCGCGACACCCATACGACAGCTGCGTCAGGGCCAACGTTCCACATATTTCTGCCCGAACTGCCAAAAGTGCTGAAAGGCCGAAATCAGATGACGTCGCGATGCCAGCCCAATGCTATATTTTGTAAATCATCCTTACATTCCCCTTGACGCGCTCCTTTAATCAGCAATTCGACCAGCACGGCGCTTGGCGGCGCAACTTCGCGCATCGCCTGAAGTGGCTTTCGCGCTGGCTGAATGAAAACGAACTGTTGAATCAGGCCGTGGGAGAGCGGCTGCGCGATCTTGAATCGCAGATGCGGACGAGCAAGGTGATGGTCGCTTTCGTCGCAGAGTTCTCGCGCGGCAAGTCCGAGCTGATCAATGCGATCTTTTTTGCCGGCTACGGCCGTCGGATCATGCCGGCGAGTGCCGGGCGTACGACCATGTGCCCGACTGAACTGGGGTATGACGCCGCATTCCCGCCCAGCCTGCGGCTGCTGCCGATCGAAACGCGGCTGGAGCCGCATTCGCTTGCGCACTGGCGCGACGAGCCGGACCGTTGGACCGAACACACGATCGACGTCGAGAACGCCGAGCAATTGGCCCAGGTGATGGGCAAGGTGGCCGAAGTCCGCTGGGTTTCTCTGGACGAAGCCCGCTCGCTCGGGTTCTGGAGCGACGACACGCCCGATGACAACCCCGTGCCTGATGCCGAAGGGCGCGTGGAGATTCCCCGCTGGCGGCATGCGTTGCTGAACATGCCTCACCCGCTTCTTGAGCAGGGGCTCGTGATCCTGGATACCCCCGGGTTGAACGCGATCGGCGCGGAGCCTGAATTGACCGTGAGCCTCATCCCGCAGGCTCACGCGGTCGTGTTTATTCTGGGGGCCGATACGGGCGTGACCCGTTCCGACCTCGCCATCTGGCGCGAGCATCTGATCACGGAAAGCGACGCTGGCGATACCCGGATCGTGGTGCTCAACAAGATCGACACCATGTGGGACATCCTGAGCACGCCCGCGCAGATCGACTTGCAGATCCAGCGCCAGCGCAAGGGTGCGGCGGAACTCCTGGGGGTTCCGCTGGCGCAAGTACTACCGGTGTCTGCCCAAAAGGGCCTGCAGGCCAAGATCCGTCGTGACGCGCCGCTCTTGCAGGCGAGCAAGCTCCCTGCCTTGGAGGCCGTATTGGGCGAGGGCTTGCTCGGCAAGCGCGAGAAGATGCTGCGCCTTGCAGTGGACTCGGGCATTGCTTCATTGCGCGTCGAGGCGGCGCGCATCCTCAGTGTGCGTCAGCGCGACCTGTCGGAACAAGCGCTGGAGCTCCAGGGTTTGCGGGGCAAGAACGGCTCGGTGATCCGCCACATGCGCGCTCGCATCGAGCAGGAGCAGGCGGAGTTCGAGGGTAGCAACACCCGCATTCTTGCCTTGCGCTCGGTGCAGGGCAAGCTGCTGCGCGAGGTGTATGCGGTGCTTGGGAGCACCGCTCTCAAGGCGGACATGGGTCGGCTGTCTGCGGCGCTGAAGCGTCGGGGCATCAAGTTCAACGTGCGCAAGGTTTATGCCGAAACCTTCGATTCGCTGCGCAACAACCTGCACGAGGTGCAAGCGACCACTGCCGAGATCCAGTCGATGCTGCACGCGACTTTTCGGCAACTCAACGCCGAACATGGATTTACGCTGCAGGCGCCCGCGGAACCCGATCTGCTGGGCTTCGAGCAGCAGTTGAGCCAGATCGAACGCAGCCACATTCATTATCTCGGCGTCGGCAACATGCTTAAGCTCGCGCAGCCCGATTTCTGCGACAAGCTCGTGCGCGCGCTTGCGAGTCGGCTGCGCGTTGTGAATGAAGCCGCCATGACCGAGGTGGAGCGCTGGAGCAAGGGCGCCGGCGCCCAACTCGACGCCCAGCTCAAGGAGCGCCGACGCAACTTCACGAAGCGGATCGAGGCGGTCGAGCGCATCCAGAGCGCGACGGGAAACCTTGACGAGCGGCTTGCCGAGCTTGCCGCCCAGGAGAGCGGCCTCGCGGAGCTGCATCGTCGGCTGGGCGAACTCACCATGCTGCTTGCGAGCAACGAAGCGCCCAACGCCCCGGCGCCGCGCACAGAACTCAGTGCCGTCTAAAGAGCTGCGGTCGGCAGCGAGGGAACTCGCGCCGACCTTCGCAGAGCGCGTTGTCGGCTGGCAACGCAGTCATGGCCGCAGCGAATTGCCTTGGCAGAACACGCAGGACCCGTATCGCGTCTGGCTGTCCGAGGTGATGCTCCAGCAGACCCAGGTGTCGACCGTGCTGGCCTATTTCGCTCGCTTCCTGGATCGGTTTCCTTCCGTGCAGGCGCTCGCGGCAGGTACCGAGGACGAAGTATTCGGGCTGTGGAGTGGACTGGGCTATTACAGCCGGGCGCGCAACATGCACCGTTGCGCGCAGGAGGTGGTGGCGCGATTTGACGGCGCCTTTCCGTGTACGGCTGCCGAACTCGAGACCTTGCCGGGCATCGGCCGCTCCACAGCCGCTGCCATCGCGGCCTTCTGCTTTGGCGAACGGGTCGCGATCCTCGACGGCAACGTCAAGCGGGTGCTCACGCGGGCGTTGGGCTTCGAGGGCGATTTGTCGTCGACACGGCAGGAACGAGTGCTTTGGAGTGAGGCGACGGCTCTGTTGCCATCGACAACGCAGCGAGGCGCCATTGCAGGCTATACGCAAGGCCTGATGGATCTGGGCGCCACGGTGTGCCTTCCACGAAAGCCCAGTTGCATGATCTGTCCGCTCAATGACGTGTGTGCGGCGATGCGCGAGGGAGCCCCGGAGAAGTACCCCGTCAAGACACGCAAGCTGCGCCGTAGCGCCCAGTCGCTCTGGCTTCTGCAAGCGCGCGATCCACAAGGCCGGGTATGGCTTGGCAAGCGGCCACCGCGAGGGATCTGGGCCGGCCTCTACTGCCTGCCGATCTTCGAAAGCCGGGCTCTGCTTCTGCACACATTGACGCCAGAGGACCGCCTGAGGGCACGCGATGACGCAGCCTTCGTGCATGTCTTGACGCACAAGGACCTTCACCTGCATCCGGTTTCCCTTGTCTGCGACATGACGCGAGTTCTCTCCGAGTCCGGCGGTTGGTACGCGGCCGCTGAATGGTCTGCGCTGGGCCTGCCTGCTCCCGTGCGCAAGCTGCTGGCGGCGGGCGGCTAGACTGAAGTTCCACGCCCCTTCATATCAGACGAGATTCCCTTGTGATTCAAGCACTTGCCTGAATTTGCGGGGCTGGTTTCTGTCTACGGCGTGATGGCCTGCGCGAGCGCGAGGGCGCGCTGATGCAGAGGCTGCGCGGTGGTGACGATGTCGAAGGTCGGCGCATCGGGCGC